>CAXTMV010000004.1:32197-59829 GCA_964245425.1 uncultured Flavihumibacter sp.
CCATAATTCCATACTTTATTAGCCCATTTTTCAAATTCCTGGTCATGCGTTACGCCCCGTTCAAGAATAATAGCGTCAAACTCAGTCTGGCCGGGGCTTTTGCGGCTGATGCTGGGGTCGCCCCCTTCGCGGTACTTAATTACTTCGGTTGTTTTTTTAAGTGGGCCCACCTTGCTTACGCCTGCCACATATTTTCCATCCCATTTAACACGGAACTTAAAGTTTTTATACGGATCGAATCGTTGCGGATTTACGGTAAACGTTGCCATAATAGGTGGTTTTATATATTAATTTCTGCTACCGGCGAAGCTGCTGTGAGCACTTCAGTACCCAATCTGAACATTGCTAACTGAACGCATCAACCCAAATTAAACAAACGCTACTAATAAGGCAGAAGTTGCCAATGGTGGCAGGATAGTAAACTGTTTTCAAAGGGGGTGTTTGTATTACTGTTCCTAAGGTAAGACCTTAAAATGAAAATCAGCAAGAAAAAAAACAGCTGTTAATAAACAGTAAGAACACGCGTTGACATGCGGTTGGTTGCCCGGCTGGCGGCGCGTCTTTGCCCGGCATAATCCGGTTCAGTGTTTTCGCAGCGGTTATGCAGACCATGTCAAAAAATATTCCGGTGAAATCTCCAACAGTAAGTACATTGAAGCCTGTATCTTTCCGAACCTCAATTGCAGCCACATGAAAAAATATACCCGCTCTGCCTTTGTTATCTCAGTTATTGCAGCGTCTTCATTCCTGTACGCCTTTATCATCCAAACAACCGGCGATTTATCGATTGTGGATACAACGGCTGGAAAAGTATCGGGTATACGAAACGCAGCAGGCGATGTTATTTCCTATAAGGGAATACCGTTTGCCGCACCGCCGGTAGGCGATCTCCGCTGGAAAGCCCCGCAACCCGCAGCGCACTGGAGCAATGTAAAAAAATGTGATGCTTTCAGTGCCAGTCCTATGCAGCCGGCACCAGTGCCCTTCTCTGTTTATACCTCCGAGTTTTTAATACCGGAAAAACCCATCAGCGAAGATTGTCTTTACCTCAACGTATGGACAAATGCAACCAGCCCGCTTGATAAAAAACCGGTCTTTGTCTGGATATACGGCGGCGCTTTCAGCAGCGGTGGCAGTGCCTGTGCCATCTATAACGGGGAAGCTGCAGCAAAAAAAGGAATTGTCTTTGTATCAATCAATTACCGGGTTGGTATATATGGTTTTTTTGCGCACCCCGACTTAAGCAATGAATCCCCCAATAAAGTATCCGGCAATTATGGCCTGCTCGACCAGCTGGCCGCCCTGAAATGGGTGCAGGCAAATATTGCCCGGTTTGGCGGCAACCCGGAGAATGTAACCATTGGTGGCCAGTCGGCCGGCTCCATGAGCGTGAATTACCTGGTTGCTTCTCCCCTGGCAAAAGGGTTATTTAAAAGAGCCATTGCAGAAAGCGGTTCTGCCGTTTTAAAAAATGCGGCCAGGAACCAGGCAACCCTTGCCACGGCAGAATCGCAGGGGCTCGACCTGGCAAAAAAAGCTGGCATTAGCGCCCTCGCAGCCATGCGTGCAATGAATGATGAAGCAATCAGGAAACAGTTTCCCGTTCGTTTTGGGCCCGTGATAGATGGTTATGTTCTGCCCGAACCCATTTCGACTATTTTTGCCGCCGGGCGCCAGAACCATGTTTCATTCATGACCGGCTGGAATGGGGATGAAGGTGGCATCGCCTATACAAGTAAAGAAGTATTTATTAAAAAAGCACAGGAACAATATGGGTTAGCTGCCGATACTTTTCTGACCTACTTTCCAGCGTCAACGGAGGAAGCGTCAAAACATTCGCAGTCCGTTTATAACCTCGACATGAGCTTTGCGCTTTCCGGTTATAAATGGGCCAATACAGAAAGCCTTGCAGCAGGCGCGTCGGTATATGTTTACAACTTTAACCGCAAAGTGCCGGCTACCGGCGAAATGACAAGGTATGGGGCTTTTCACACGGCGGAAGTGCCCTATATGCTGGATAACCTTACCTACCTGAACAACCGGCCGCTTACAGCGGCGGATTATTCATTGGCGCAACTCATGTCGGCTTACTGGGTTAATTTTGTTACTACCGGTAACCCCAATGCGCCAGGCCTTGCAGCATGGCCTACGTATGAAACCAGCCAGTATTGGGTTAAAATATTTGATGTACAGCCTTCAACAGAAAAGTTGCCGGAAAAAGCAGGCCTCGATTTTTTACTGTCGAAGGCCGAACAATAGATTTTACCAATAGCTGATGGCAGGTACGGTATTTATATCAATAGAAAATCCATGTATAGAAAATTTATCGGCGAGCCCCTTTTGATTCTTTTATCATTACTGCTGTGCAGTCATTGTATGCAGGCGCAGCTGCTCGCAGGCAATGCAAAGAATATATACCCGCTACAGCTCGGGCAGGTAAAAATCAGGGACAGCTTCTGGACGCCAAAATTGAGGATCTGGGATACAAAGACCGTTTATGATGTGCTGGATAAACTGGAAGGTAAATATGTTCCCGACAGACAAGACATTATTGATGAAATGAAAAAAATGGGGAGAACCAATAATGCGTTCTTAAATTTTGACCGCGTTGCACAGGGTCAAAAAGATACAAAGGTACATGACGGGCCACCCTGGTATGATGGCCTGGTGTATGAATCCATCAGGGGCGCTTCCGACCTGCTGGCAACCTACCCCGACCAGCGGCTGGAAAAGAAAATAGACGCCTATATTGACCGCATTGCAGCCGCGCAGGCGGCAGACCCTACCGGCTACCTGAATACTTATAGTACCCTCATGGAAAGCAACCGGCGTTGGGGGATGCAGGGAGGAGATGACAAATGGCAGCATGATATTTATAATTCGGGCATGTTGATCGAAGCGGGCGTTCATTATTACCAGGCTACCGGCAAAACAACGTTGCTGAAGGTGGCGGTTAAACTCAGCAATTGTATCTACAAAGAAATCGGCGATCCATCCGGCAACAATGTAATACCCGGCCATGGTGGTCCCGAAGAAGCAATGGTAAAATTGTACTGGTTGTTTAAAGCAAATCCGGCACTAAAGACGCGGATGGGTGTTCCCGTAGACGAAGCCCATTATTTTTCGATGGCAAAATTATGGATTGAGAACAGGGGCCATTACAAAATAAAGAACACTGGTTTGCAGCGGCGCATCGACAGCAGTTATAACCAGGATCATGAACCCGTTTTTGACCAGGCCACCATGGAAGGGCATGCAGTGCGTGCTACTTTGCTGGCAACAGGGGTGGCCACGGTGGCCCTGGAAAATAATGACAGCAGGTATTTGAAAACCGCCAATGCTTATTGGGATAATATGATTGGTAAGCGCATGTTTATTACCGGTGGTGAAGGCGCCGTGGCAGAAGGAGAACGTTTTGGCGCAGACTATTACCTGCCCGAATCTGCCTACCTGGAGACCTGTGCCGCTATCGGGGCAGGCTTTTTCAGCCAGCGGATGAACCAGCTGAAAGCCGATGGCAAATACATGGATGAACTGGAGCGCGTGTTGTATAATAACCTGTTGTCGGGCATTTCGCTGCAGGGCGATCATTATTTTTATGAGAACCCGTTAAAGGCCACCGATCATACAAGATGGTCATGGCACGGCTGCCCCTGCTGCCCGCCCATGTTCTTAAAAATGATAGCTGCGTTGCCTTCTTTTATTTATGCAACCTCTGATAATTCCCTGTACGTTAATTTATTCATCGGCAGCGAAGCAACCGTGCAGCTAAAAAATAGGGTAGTGGTCAACGTGAGCCAGGCAACGGAATATCCATGGAAAGGTCAATCCATCATACAATGCAATCCTGCTACACCGGCTGTGTTTACTGTTTACGTACGCATTCCCGGCTGGGCACAGGGTAAAGAGAATCCATTTGATTTATACCGGTCTGGTAATCAGGGTGCGCTTACGCTTTCTGTAAATAAGCAGCCCGTTGCGGTAACAGCGGTCAATGGTTATATGGCCATTAACAGAAGGTGGAAGAAAGGCGATATGATAACAATCAGTTTGCCGGTACAGCCGCGGCTGGTATGGCCCAACGAGGCCATTGCGAGTGTTGCAGGCAAGATGGCCATTGCAGCCGGGCCGGTTGTTTACGGTCTTGAGAACACCGACAACCCGGATCTGGGTAACCTGCTTTTCGAAAAATCCGCTTCATTGACGGTTTCTTATAGTCCGGAGCTGTTACAGGGAGTAAATATCATCCATGGTATTGCCAGCAACGCGGCCAGCGCACCAATACCTTTTACCGCAGTTCCGTTCTATGCGTTTAATAACCGGGGCAGTTCTTCTTATGAAGTATGGCTGCCGTTAAAAAAATAATTGTTGTGTGAAAATGTCTCCTGCGGTGGCTGGGCAGGCAACCCTGGCTGCAGGCGGCCACTTGTCTATTTAACCCCGCTAAAATGTCGTGTTTACACCCGTAATACCGTTTTTTAACCGATAATTTTATATTGTCAATATTGTTCGACACAGGATCTTAATCTCTACAACACGGAAATGAATCAATACGAAATTTTCTACGGGCTGCACCAGCAGTCGGCTCCCTTGATTATTGCCAACGCCTGGAATGTAAAAAGCGCTAAGATAATAGAAAGCAATGGGTACGATGCTGTTGCCACATCAAGTGGCGCCATTGCAGATTCACTCGGTTACCCCGATGGAGAGGCAATACCGTTCAACGAATTACTCTACATGGTGAGAAGAATAAAAGCTTCCATCAATATCCCCTTGTCAGTAGATCTGGAGAAAGGATATACGGAAGATTTGACTGTCTTAAACAGTTATGTGCAGCAGCTGCTTGATGCGGGCGTTGCGGGCATCAACCTGGAAGATACACACGGTGAAAAATTGTATATAAGAAAACTTTCCAGCATTAAGGACTACCTGGTAACAACCCACCAGTCGTTGTTTATTAATGCGCGGACAGATGCTTTTTTATTAAAGCTTCCTTCAGCCCTTGACACCACGCTGCGAAGGATTCAATTATATGAAGCAGCAGGTGCACATGGAATATTCGTTACCGCCATCCGGGACGCTGTCTTGATCAAAGAAATTGTTTCTTCAACCAGCCTTCCTGTAAATGTGGTGGGGGTGCCAGGCTTAACATCAGTTGAGTTGTTATCGCAATGCGGTGTACGGAGAATCAGTATGGCTGTATTGCCGTTCAAAACAGCTTATGGGCATTTGAACAAGGTGCTCAAGGCAGTAAAAGACGAGCAGTCTTTTGAACCCTTGTATAAACAATAAATATCATTAACGCTTTTACCAAGACAGGTAGCACCCTGCCCATCCTTCATTCAATACCTGTAAAATACCGTCGGCTGCGGGGAAAAAACTGCTGCAGCCTGTAGTACTAATAAAACCTTTTTTATCCATTTTTAAAAAACCCGGAACAATGATTTTGCCGGGTAAGCTGGTTTAGCTAATATAGCGTATGGAAAAGACAAATCCCGAAAGCATATTAGCGCACCTGAACGATCCTGCCAATGCAGGTCAATGCCCTTTTTTAAATGGATCGCTTAAGAACAGTGCGGGTACCGGTACCCGCAACCGCGACTGGTGGCCGAACCAGTTAAAACTGGGCATACTCCGTCAGCATTCTTCCCTGTCGAACCCCATGGGCGAAGACTTTAATTATGCCGCGGCATTTAAGACGCTGGATCTGGATGCTGTTAAAAAAGATCTGTTCGACCTGATGACAAAGTCCCAGCCCTGGTGGCCGGCCGACTATGGTCATTATGGTCCTTTTTTTATAAGGATGGCATGGCACAGTGCAGGTACTTACCGTGTTTCAGACGGACGTGGTGGCGGCGGCTTTGGCACACAGCGTTTTGCCCCGCTCAACAGCTGGCCAGACAATGCAAACCTAGACAAGGCAAGGCTGCTGCTCTGGCCGGTCAAACAAAAATATGGCAAGAAAATATCCTGGGCGGATTTGATGATACTGGCCGGTAATTGCGCGCTGGAGTCAATGGAATTTAAAACCTTTGGTTTTGCCGGCGGAAGAGAAGATGTATGGGAACCTGCGGAAGATGTATACTGGGGTTCAGAAAAAACCTGGCTGGGCGACGAAAGGTATACGGCCGACAGGGAATTGGAGAACCCGCTGGCCGCCGTGCAGATGGGGTTGATTTATGTGAACCCCGAAGGCCCGAACGGGAAACCCGACCCGGTTGCAGCAGCGCGTGATATCCGTGAGACCTTCGGCCGAATGGCGATGAACGATGAAGAAACAGTGGCATTAATAGCCGGCGGACATAGCTTCGGCAAAACACATGGTGCGGCAGACCCGGGCAAATATGTTTCGCATGAACCGGCAGCAGCAGGCATTGAAGAGCAAAGCCTGGGATGGAAGAACTCGTATGGCAGTGGAAATGCCGGTGATACCATTACCAGCGGCCTGGAAGGCGCCTGGACTACTACGCCTACCAAATGGAGCAACAATTATTTTCAGAACCTTTTCGGATATGAGTGGGAAGTAATAAAAGGGCCCGGCGGCGCCAACCAGTGGCAGCCCAAAAACGGCGCGGGTGCCGGTACCATACCCGATGCACACGATGCAACAAAACGCCATGCACCATTTATGCTGACAACGGATATTGCGCTGAAAGCAGATCCCGCCTATGAAAAAATTTCAAAGCGTTTCTATGAGTACCCAGAGCAGTTTGCAGATGCTTTTGCCCGTGCGTGGTTTAAATTAACACACCGCGATATGGGACCCCGCGCACGTTACCTCGGTAAAGAATCGCCTGCAGAAGAATTGATCTGGCAGGACCCGATTCCGGCCATCAACTACACATTGATCAATGACACAGATATTGCAGCATTAAAAGACAAGATAATAGGTTCCGGTTTAGCTGTATCCCACTTGGTAGCTGCCGCCTGGGCTGCTGCCGCCACGTTCCGGGGCTCAGATAAACGAGGGGGTGCCAACGGAGCCCGCCTTGCACTGGCCCCGCAGAAAAACTGGGAAGTGAATAACCCGGCCCAGCTGGAAAAAGTATTATCAACGCTTAAGGGTATCCAACAAGAATTTGCCGCCAGCGCAGGCGCGGGTAAAGCAGTTTCGCTGGCAGACCTGATTGTTTTAGGTGGATGCGCAGCCATTGAAAAAGCAGCAAAGAGTGCCGGCCATGACCTGGTAGTTCCTTTTACTGCCGGCCGGGCCGATGCAACACAGGCGCAAACGGATATTGAATCATTCGGCGTACTGGAACCCGGCGCGGATGGTTTCCGTAATTACCTCAAAGCGCATCATACAAGTTCAGCAGAAGAGATGTTGCTAGACAAAGCGCAGCTGCTAACGCTGACGGCCCCCGAAATGACTGTTCTCATTGGCGGTATGCGTGTGCTCAATACCAATTTTGATCAGTCTGCATATGGTATGTTTACAAAACAACCTGAAACGCTGACCAATGATTACTTTATCAACCTGCTCGATATGAGTACCACCTGGTCAGGCGCAAACAGTTCCCAGCAATTGTTCTGGGGGCATGACCGCACAACCGGTGAACTCAAATGGACAGGCACCCGCGTGGATCTTATCTTCGGCTCCAATTCGGAATTACGCGGCCTGGCGGAAGTATATGCCTGCGAAGACAGCAAGGATAAATTTGTAAAGGATTTTGTAGCTGCCTGGGTAAAAGTAATGAACCTTGACCGGTTTGATCTGCTGTAAACTACCTGCGGCCAAAAGAAAGTTGTGGGGCCATGCCAACAAGAATGCGTTTAATGTATACTACGTATGAAAAAGTTATTCCCTTTGCTATTGGTACTGATGGCGGTTAACGGTTTCGGACAAATACAAAATACCCTTTCGCCGGCAGAGAAAGTATATGGCTTGTCGAAGTTCTGGCAGGAAGTAAATTATAATTTTGTTTATCTCAACCGGGTAGACCGGCACAAATGGGATAGCTTGTACAAGGAAATGATAGTGTCTGTACAAAAAACAGAAAATGATTATGCCTACTACCGCCTGCTGAGAAAATTCTGTGCCTTTCTAAAAGACGGGCATACCAATATAGATCCACCCAGTTTTAAGGGAGTGGAATATATGACAACGATGTTTGGCGATTACCGCTTTTTTATTGAAGAGATTGGAGGGAAGGCGATCATCGTACGCATCAACTTAAGCAAGAGGCAGGAGATACCACCGGGCAGCGAAGTAATAGAAGTGAACGGCCTGAAAACAAGCGATTACCTGGCGCAGGAAGTAGCGCCGTATATTTCTTCTTCTACCGACTATGTGCTGAAAGACTGGAGCACCAGCCGGTTGTTTTCCGGCCTGGAAGGCGATAAATACCAGGTAAAGATTAAAAAGCCTTCCGGCGAAATAGTATCGCTGAACCTTACGCATATCACTACAAAGGAGAAAGAAGTGTTCCCGGAATTCGACAAAGAAAAAGATTTGCTGGAGTTTAAATGGTACCCCGGGCAGATAGCGTATATCGGGTTGAACTCATTCGGTGATCCGAAAATCGATTCCCTTTTCATCGCTGTCCTGCCTGAGCTGTACAAGGCAAAAGCGCTGATCATCGACCTTCGCTACAATGGCGGCGGCAGCACCGGCATCGGCACACAGATATTACAGTATCTGGTAAACGATACGGTTATTTATGGATCGCGCAATTCGAGCCGGTTGCACATACCTGCTTTCAAAGCCTGGGGAAAATTCAGGCAACCCGCTGATACACTCAACAATGCATGGAATGCAAAAGAACTGCTGAGTTACCAGGATAATTATTTTTACCAGTTTGATTATACGCCAGACACCATTGACCTGCATGCCCGGCGGGTGGTTGTTCCTACCGCTATCCTGATTGGGCACAATACAGCTTCCGCAGCTGAAGATTTTCTTATCTATGCCGACAATCAAAAGCACATGATAAAGATCGGCACCAACAGTTTTGGCAGCACTGGCCAGCCATTTGTATTTGATATGCCCGGCGGCGGATCTGCCAGGGTTTGTACCAAAAAAGATACCTATCCGGATGGTCGAGAGTTTGTAGGTTTTGGCGTGAAGGCAGATATTGAAGTAAGGCCAACCATCAACGATTACCTTACAAAAAAGGATCCGGTTGTTGAAAAGGCTTTGTCTTACCTGAACAGTAAATTAAAATAGGTATAATAGCCTCATTGCCTTCTTACACATGAAATCGGTAGTACTCAGCAAATCACAGGCAAGAAAGATTATTCTTCATGCAGGCGGCCTGGCCAGGGCCGGCCAGTTTGGAAAAGGCCGGGAAGCGGTTTATAAACTCATTCATCATTTGGGTTTTGTTCAGCTGGATACCAATTATACCGTTGAGCGCGCCCATCACCATACCATTGCTGCGCGGGTACCCGGCTACCAGCTCAAATGGCTGCAGGAACTGCAGGAAGAAGGAAGAATATTTGAATTTCTTACCTCCGATGCAGGATTCATGCCCATGACCGACTTCCGCTTTTCACTGCCGGTGAAGCAGGCTTTTTCAGGCCGGTATACGGACCTGGCGCAGCCCGAGATCAACAGTATGCAAAAAGTGCTGGACAGGGTTGAAAGAGAGGGGCCTTTGATGGTAAAAGATTTCGACAACGATAGAACGGAGGCCAGTGCGGGCTGGTGGGACTGGCGGCCGGCCAAAATAGCCCTGGAGCGTTTATACCACAACGGTAGCCTGGTGGTTACACGCGATAAAGGATTTCATAAAATATATGATCTGCCCGCCAATATTGTTCCGGGTAATATTGACCGATCGGTACCCAGCCCGGAGGAATATGCGAGGCAGGTTATCCTCCGCTCCCTCAAATCGCTCGGCATTGCCTGTGTAAAGGAAATAAACTGGCGTGCCCGTTTCGTAAAAAATAAAAATATCATAAAGAAAGAACTGGAAAAGCTGCTGGCAGAGGGTGCGGTTGGTACCGTTATGGTTGAAGGATTGAAGGGGCTGCCGCTCTATATATTGCCTGCTTATAAAAACAAAAAGATACAGCTGTCCGGGGATGCATTCATTCTCTCACCCTTTGATCCGGTAAATGTTTTCAGGCACCGGCTAAGGGATTTCTTTGACTTCGATTACCAGGTGGAGTGTTTTGTGCCAGCGCCCAAACGTAAATATGGTTATTTCTCTTTGCCTGTACTGCTGGGTGAGCAGTTTGTGGCGCGCATGGATGCAAAGGCCGATCGGAAAGAAAATGTATTGATCATCCATAACCTGCATTTTGAACCGCTGAAACTGGGTAAACCGCAACTGGCTGGTATTGCGCAGGCCATCCGATCGTTTGCCGGGTTTAACCAGTGTACGGCTGTCGTCATAAAAAAATCAAACAACAAATCCTACTCTACCGTTATCAGCGATGGAATGGCTTATAAAAAAGCTGGTAAGCCTTTTGCATAAATTATGTAAGGCTGCACAGCCGGCTTTTTCAGCAATATAGCCACTGTAATTGTCGGGTGCTATGACCAATACAAATGAGCCTGGCAATCCGGCTTTTTTACTTGCGTTTTCATTACATTCTTTTCCAGCAGCAGGATTGTAAAATAGGTCTTGTTCAGTGTGCCGAAATCTTTTGCAGGTACATTGAACACCAGAACCGTAAAAGGTATGGCAGCCTGTTTGTTCACCAACCAATAAATGAAGATGGGCTTACCCAGCTGGCGCACCTGGAAATAAGGCAGCCGCATACCGGCGCTTATCTTACCAGCCCTACCACCGGGCAAGCTGGATCTTTTGTAGTTGACCTTTAGTTGCGAAATGCTAAGAAAAATGAGCTTTCTGAATAATTTGCATTTGGTAAAGATTGAAACCAGTGTTGGTAGCAAATGCAGGCAGATTCACTTATTTTTTTTAAATTACGGTAATGGGATACATGCCCCTGTTCTAATACCTTAGCCATGAATGCAAATAATTTTACCATATTACTTCGCGGATTGTGGCGAAGGCGTTCCTTTTCCCTGTTAAATATACTGGGGCTCGCAATCGGCATCGCCGCAGGCCTGCTGATTTTTGTGCTTATCCGTTATGAGCTGGGGATTGATGATTTTCACCGCCAGCGAAATGATATTTACCGGGTTGTATCTACCGAAACTTATCGCAACGGGTTGGTGGATTATGATGGTTGCGCACCGGTGCCCTTGCCAGATGCGCTCAGATCGGAGTTTTCGGAGCCGGCCACCATTGCTGCCGTATCCCAGGTGGGGCAGTTGATGTTTACCCTGCCTGCTGAAAAGCAATTCAGGACCGGTGGTGTATATTTTGCAGACTCGGCCCTGTTCCGGATTTTTAATTTTCCCTGGATAGCGGGCGATGTACATACAAGCCTGACGGAACCGTTCACCATGGTCATTACCCGGAGCCTGGCCAATACCTGGTTTGGCGACTGGAAACAGGCAATGGGTAAAACCATTTTAACAGGTAATGAACGAAGGCCTTATAAGATCACCGGTATTATGGAAGATCTTCCGGAGAATACAGATATACGGTTAAAAGTTGTTTTGTCTTATGCCGGCTTCCGGATATTGGAAGGGAAGCGTATGAATGATCCACAGAACTGGGACAACTTCAATTCAGGCCATCAGTGTTTTTTTGTATTAAAAAAAGGCGCCCGTATAGAATCGATGAACGCCCGGTTGCCGTCTTTTGTGGCCAGGCATTATACACCGCTGTTTGCCGGGTCGGACACCCGGGATTCAAGTTATTTCCAACCCCTGAAAGCCATGCATTTTGATCAGCGTTTCAGCCGGTATGGAAATGACGGATGGTCTTATACGGAATTGTTCTCCATGGGCCTGGTGGGCGTTTTCCTGCTACTGGTCGCCTGTATTAATTTTGTTAATTTATCTACTGCGCAATCCCTTGGCCGTGGAAAAGAGGTAGGCATGCGGAAAATATTGGGCAGTAATGCCAGGCAATTGTTTGTCCGGTTGATTGCAGAAACCTTGCTGCTGTTACTGGGAGCGCTCTTGCTGGGCCTCGTTTTGGCCTGGCTCAGCCTGCCATCGCTGAAAAACCTGCTGGAAAAAAATGTATCCTTCGATTGGTTTAGTATACTTTTCCTGGTGGTTGCCGGTATAGTAGTTACACTGATGGCAGGGTTCTATCCGGCCTGGGCGCTCTCCCGGTTCAACCCCCTTGCTTCCGTAAAAAATAAAATGGAAAAAGGCAACGGTGCGGGGCTGGGCCTGCGCCGCGGCCTGATCATAGGACAATTTGTGATTGCGCAGTTGCTGGTAATTGGTACTTTGGTTATTGTGGACCAGCTGCATTATTTCCGCAACCGGCCCATGGGGTTTGATCGCGCTGCCATCAGCCTTGTTAGCCTGCCGGCGAATCGGCCCGGCAGAAAAGCGCCGGTTGACAATGCCTATTTTAAAAGTACCGTTGAAAGAACGCCCGGCGTGCTGTCGGCCAGTCTTTGCAGCGATCCGCCTTCCACCGGCGGCGCCTGGCAGGCTGGTTTTACATTTAATAACCACCCGCACCCGGAAGATTTTGAATTGGTCATGCGCGCCGCAGACACAGGATATGAGGCCACTTTTCATATTGGTCTGGCGGCCGGTCGTTTTCCTTATCCTTCAGACAGTATACGCGAAGTGATGCTCAATGAAAACGCGGTGCACCGGCTGGGATTTGGCGATGTGTCAGGTATCATCGGTAAATTTCTGAAAACCGATGGCCTGGTAAAAAATAAGCCGCTCGCCATTGTGGGTGTATTGCATGATTTTAACCAGGGACCTTTGAGGGAAAAATTAAAACCACTGCTGATGTATTCGGTGGCTACCGATTATAATACACTGGCCATTAAACTGGATCCGGCGCGCCTGCAACCAACCATGGCGTCTATCCGGCAACTGTATGCAACACAGTTTCCCGGCGCTTTTTGGGATGCTGAATTTTTTGATGATACCGTAGTGAATTTCTACCAGGGCGAGGCGATTGCTTCCACCTTATTTAAAATATTTGCCGGACTGGCCATTATTATTTCCTGCCTGGGTCTCTACGGACTGGTGTCTTTTATGACCGTTCAGAAAACAAAGGAAGTGGGGGTGAGAAAAGTGCTGGGCGCTTCCGTCTTTAATATTATCTACCTGTTTTCAAAAGAATTTACCCTGCTGGTGGTGGCGGCGTTTTTGCTGGCCGCACCACTGGGATATTTTTTAATGCGGCAATGGCTATCCGGGTTTTATTATCATACGGATCTTACACCCGGTATTTTCACACTCGCCATCGGTTTGTCTTTGCTGATTGCCTGGTCTACGGTTGCCTATAAAGCCATTAAAGCAGCCCTTGCCAACCCGGTAAAAAGTTTGCGGACGGAATAGAATAGATGAATTTTTTGTTGCCGGTATGTCTCTTTTAAGCATTGGCCGCGGTAACATTCCTCATACCTGTAACCAGACAGACACCTTTCCTGCCGGGCAGGGAAACTGGCCCCACCCATCGGCATTGGTCTGAATTGTGTCGGTGAAATGGCCTGTTTTGTCGTAGTAGGCTGCATTCGGCCGGTACATATTCATCCACTTATAACCGGTATCGCCATTGGTGAGCACAACCGCCATGGAGCCGGGATGGTCCTGGTTGCCCAGTCTTGTCCAGCCAATGGTATTGGGGTGATCAAAATAATCTTCCTGGTTGCCGAAACCGTAAGCATGGCGGGCCCATAGCATCAGGTCGATCATCCACTGGTGAGCGGTAAGGGTAATGGGCCCGCAACCTTTACCGATATCGTTGTACTGGCTGCCATAGTAATCTGCATAAAATACGCAGGGGTATCCTTCTGCCCTTAATAGAATAATGGCATAGGCCAGTGGTTTGAACCAATCCTGTACCGGCGACACCAGTGCCTGGCAGGGTTGGGTATCGTGGTTCTCAACAAAAGTTACTGCCCTGGTAGGTTGTTCTTTCATTAATGTATGATCCAGTAACGTACGCATATCATAAGTGTTGTATGCATTGCTGGCGTTGTGGAAATTAAAATGAAGCGGTGAATCAAATAAAGACATCACCGACTGGGAGTCTGTAATGTATTCGTGTAAGTCATTCACATCTTCCGACCAGTATTCACCAACGCTGAAGAATGTGCGCGAAAAATGATTGGATAAGGTGTCCAGCCATTTAGGAAAAAAACTATAACTGATATGTTTGCAGGCGTCGATGCGGAAGCCATCTACCTGCGTTAATTGTACAAACCAAAACCCCCAGTCAACCAGTTCCTGCCAGGTTTTGGGGTAAGAGGTATCAAGATCATCGGCCATGAGGTAATCATAATTGGAATGTTCATGGCTGACTTCCGTGGAAAATGTCTTATCTTTTAAACGGTAGAGGTGCTTGTTATTTCCTACAAATTCATTGTAAGTAAGCGCATCAAAAAACTCATGGTTCCAGACGGTGGTTGAATAGGCGCCGTTCCTGTTCGGAAAGGTGAATTTTGTGTAGGCGCGTATGATTTGTTTTTCGCCGATGTCGATATTCCGATCGTCCCAGCTTACTTCCTGGGCTTCAAAATCTTCTGTTTCATCGCCGCCATCTTTATGGTTAAAAACGATGTCGGCATATACCTGCATGCCGAGGGCTCTTACGGCTGCGATCATTTGCAGCAGCTCGTCTTTGGTGCCGTATTTGGTGGGTACGCTTTTTTGCTGGTTAAATTCACCCAGGTCGAACAGGTCATAACAGCCGTAACCAACATCAAAGCCGCCGCCAACGCCCTTATGGGCGGGTGGCAGCCAAAAAGCGGTGATGCCTTTGTCGCGAAGCCCCGGCGCGTTCTCCTGCAGTTTCTTCCACAATGTCTGATCAGGTTCCAGGTACCATTCAAAATACTGCATCATTACGCCATTGGTAAATTCATTCATGGGATGGGTATAAGGTTGGAAAATGCCATCATCCTGAAATTACGGTTTTTTTGCGTTGCACTGTCAGGTTTGTGCGCAGCAGAATAATGATGCAGTAGCTATCAGCGATTAACTGCCGGCAGGAAGACAGACTTTTCCTGCGTCCGATAATTTATATTTGCAAACGCAGCGGGATTCGGAAGATATATCAACACCCCAGCAAAAAAGACAATCCGTATGATGAACTGGTACAAATTATTGTCGGCCAAGAGATGGGGAAGCGAAGGCAAATATGTAGAGAACCAGGAGGCAGCGCGATCCGATTTTCAACGGGATTACGACAGGATTATTTTTTCCTCGCCTTTTCGGCGACTGCAAAATAAAACCCAGGTTTTTCCCTTGCCGGGCAGCATATTTGTACACAATCGCCTTACCCACAGCCTTGAAGTTGCCTGCGTAGGAAAATCTTTGGGCAGGATATATTACAACAAATTAAAAGCAGCCCAGCCTGACATTGACAAACAATTCCCCCTGCTGAGTGAAATCGGCAATATTGTAGCCGCGGCCTGCCTGGCGCACGACCTGGGCAATCCTGCCTTCGGCCATTCGGGTGAAGCGGCCCTTTCCCATTATTTTACCGATGGTGCAGGCAGCGTATTTAAAGACCGTGTATCTGAACAGCAGTGGACAGACCTGGCAAATTTTGAAGGGAACGCCAATGCCCTGCGGATACTAACGCATCCATATGCCGGCAAAGGATATGGCAGCTTTGCGCTTACCTATTCTACTATTGCCGCCATTGCCAAATACCCCTGTGCTTCGCCGGCAGGGCACGACAAAACAACTATCTATCGTAAAAAATATGGCTTTTTTCAATCTGAACAGTTAGTATTTGAGAAAATTGCGGCCGAGCTGGAAATAATCAACGTGCAGCATATGCCGCTTATTTATAAAAGGCACCCGCTGGTATACCTGGTAGAAGCGGCTGACGATATCTGTTATAATATAATTGACCTGGAAGATGCCTACCGGCTGAAAATCCTGGATTACCAGGAAGTAGAAAACCTGCTGCTGCCGCTGTGTAACGACCCCACCATGAAGGCAAGCCTGGCAGATTACGACGACACAGATGCCAAGGTTAGTTTTTTACGGGCCAAATCCATTAACTCGCTGGTAAAACAATGCGCTGATCTTTTTTTCCGCGAGCAGGACGCTATAATGGAAGGTACATTCAACGCTGCACTGACCGACAGGATCGACGAGCCTTTTCGATCGATCATGACTACGATTGGCGAAGTATCAAAAAAGAAAATTTATAATTACAGTGCCGTCGTTCAGATCGAAATTGCCGGTTATAAAGTGATGGGTGGATTGCTGGAAGAATTTATACCTGCCTACCTGACAAACACCACCCCGTACCATAAAAAACTGGTTGAACTGATTCCCAAACAATTTCTGACGAAGGAAAAAGACGATTATTCCAGGATCCAGACGGTGCTTGATTTTGTGGCAGGCATGACAGATTTGTACGCGGTAGAACTGTTTCGGAAGCTAAAAGGGATCTCCTTTCCTTCCATCACGTAAACAACAGGTATGTAAGCACTGCCAAGGTAGTTTAAACCAACGAATATGTTTTTTGTACGGCCACGCACTTCAAAAGCAGCGATCGGCATCAACGAGCACCTGGTCAGGTGCCCGCATTGTGAAAGCGGTCAATATGCAGATATAATGGTCTTCAATTTGTATTGGACGATTGCCTTTATTCCCATCTTTCCTTACGACAAAGAAGCCAATATTATTTGCCGGCAATGCGGGTACAAAAGGTATGGATGGGTATTTGGCCCGCGCTGATCAGCAATTTTGAAGAAATAAACGTTGGTACCGGCATCCGCTGTATTCTTATACCGGCGTAATCATAGCAGGTATTATTATTTTACTGATGCTGGTATCCATTTCTGCAAAGAAGGGATATTGAACAGGCAGGCTCTGCTATCGATGCCTGTGTGGGTTATCCACTTTAAAAAAAGACTTTACTGTCAGCACTGGTTAGTAGCTGCAAAAAAGGTGTTTTAACCAGATTACGTGCCGCTGTTTAATAGTAGTTTAGGGTCTGGTACCCTGGTTGCCTGCAAAGCAGCAAACTGCCAGCTGTTTCAAAAAACCTTGTATCCGGGTGAACAATGTCCAAACGGGCCCGGCCCGGTTTTGGAATTGATTCCGGAGTTGGCTATCTTAATAAAAATTTATCCGACCCATACTAAACTTGCCTGCAAAGTCCCAATCCTGTTTGTTCTCGGCATTGTTTCCCGGGCTTTTATAAACCGGTGAAAGATGTATCAACTATAAAATTTCTGTAAAAGCCGATAATTATGGTGCCTGTGGTTTTAGCCTTATTCGCAAATGACGACAGAAAATCTTTGAGCCTGAAAAATGAAAAGGATCGATTGAGGCAGGTTTTCGATGATAAAAAAAAGATAGAGCTGCTGGTGCTGGAAAATGAGACTTTTGATGATTTCATGAACGTGCTAACCGACCCGGTTCTTAAAAGCAGGATTATTGCATTTCATTACGCGGGGCATGCAGACGGCCGCAATATTAAATTATTTGATGGCGATGCCAGTGCGGAAGCCCTTGCCCGCGCGTTACAATCCTTACCGAAGCTTCAGTTGGTATTCCTGAATGGCTGCGATACCTATGACCAGGTAGAGACTATACATGAAAAAGGAGTGAAGGCGGTCATTATTGCCACGCTGCAGCGGTTGGCAGACCCAATGGCGGTGAATTTTGCCTACAATTTTTATTTTGCATTTTACAAATTGAATCCCCTGAATGAATCATTTGAATCGGCGCACACCAGGGTCATTGCCAATGGGAGCTGGGCTGCCAACAGCTATTTTGCTTTTTTTGATCGGGGACCGGCTGTGAATGAAATGAATGGCGTTACGGAAAACCTGGCTGCGAAAAAGACGGTCTATATTTTGTCTGCTGCCGACCCTGACTACCTGGGCAGAACATTGACTTTTGAAAGCGATTATATTGAAACGGCCCCCATTTCGCCCAATTACAAACCCAACCGGCAATTGATCAGGGGGCTTAGTAACAGCATTATCAATGGAACATATGAGCATACCCGTTTCAGGGCTTCGAAAGAATTTAAGGCCTTGGCGGAGAGCTACCATGATTTTGTAACAATCGGCGGTAACAGGAACTTCAGCCTGCTGGTAGATACTGTATTGGAACTACTGCCCCTGCCGCTCGGTTTTCACGTAGAGTTGCTGTCTGCAAATGCAAACGACTGGAGTAATAAATCACGCAGTAAGAAAGTGGAATTGCTCAAAAGACAGGTATTTACCTACGATTCGCTGATACAGATACTTACGTTTACCCTGCTTTCCTGTTTCTGGAATGAATATGAAAAAAATAACCAGTTATTGATTTCTCCAGGGCAATGGCAGGTGCTGCGCGGCTTTTTTGCTGCCACCCATGTTAAAAACCAGGATATCAATTATCCCGCCCTGCTGGTGACCATCCGCGAAATTTTTGACCTGAAC
Organism: uncultured Flavihumibacter sp.; assembly: GCA_964245425.1. GTDB lineage: Bacteria > Bacteroidota > Bacteroidia > Chitinophagales > Chitinophagaceae > JACMLD01. Next base: position 50,606 of record CAXTMV010000004.1, read on the forward strand.
GAACTCGATCCTTTTATTACTGAATACCAGGATCTAAAGGATATTTTTCAAACGGAAGATGAATTTTATGAAACCCATATACATATGCAGGGCATAAAAACATCCGTAAACAATGCGGAAATAATGAAACGGGATATTGACTGGCTTTGCAGCGAAACAGAAAAGATGCTGACGGATATCTTTTCAAAAGCCGGTTTTGTGATCCGGTATAAACTAACCACCGTTAAGGACATCGAATTAACAAAATCAAGATTAAAAAAGATCACTTATTATATTACACGCAATATCCTCGATCGCCGAACACCCATCGACGACGACGTGGCTGAATTTCCTTTGTATACTGACAGCCGCTCCGTAATACTGGCAAAGGGTATCGACACAGACAGTTTTTTCGAATTCCTGACCTTGTCACCTTTTATCATCGATGAAAACGCATTGCTCGGTAAAAACCTCGCCAACTTATATTTTTACAGCCACCGCGCAGAAAACGGGTTTGTGTACCGATGGACCGAAGACCCGACCGTTACATTGACTGTTACCGACCGCAATTACCCTGAATGCGACGAAAATGGAGATATCATTCCGGAAAATGTGCGCATCAACAGGCGCCTGCGAAACATCAAAGAAGAAATGGAAGGATTTGAAAAATTAATCAACCTGTAAGGCGACATTATGGCAAATACGGTAACCGTGGAACCCACGCAATTAAAAAGCCCTTTTCAGCTGTTTACTGCATTTTCTGAACAGGACAGAAGCAAATTTTTCGGTCGCGATAAAGAAATAAAAGAACTGTATAACCTGCTGCAGGAAACCAATGTGGTGGTGGTGCAGGGTGTATCCGGCACCGGTAAAACAAGCCTGGTGCAATGTGGCCTGGTAAACGAGACAAAGCATTTTAACTGGACCTGTATCATGGCCCGCCGGTTCACGGATATTTCTGCGAGCCTGCTAACAGAATTGAAAAAACATGTAGATGCAGAATACATCAAGGAAGAAAATCCCGCTCCCACGATCCTGATAAAAGAAGTATACTTAAAGACTTTCCAGCCGATCCTGCTGGTATTTGATCAGTTCGAGGAAGTACTGATTAACGGACTGGACGCAGAGCGGCAGGCCTTTGCTGGTCATGTGCGCAATATACTGGCGATGCGGATACCCATTAAAATTATTTTTGTTATCAAAGAAGAGTTCAGTGTCAGGATGGAGGCATTTGAAAAATCCATTCCGGGTCTGCTGGCGAAAAAGATCTGGATAAGACTGATGGATAAAACCGGGTGCAGGGAAGTGATTATTAAATCCTGCGCATTATTCAACATTGGTCTTTTTCCCATCCGGCAAAAAGAGTCACGCGAAATTGATACACCGGAGGCTGCCTGCAATATTATTTCCGACGAAGGCGGCCTGGTACACCTGCCTTACCTGCAGATATTTCTCGATAGGTTGTGGAAAGAAGCGGTGCTCAGCAACCCTGAACACATTGTAATTGACAAGGAGCTGGTGGCAAAGGTGGGAAGGATAGGAGACATACTGAAACTGTTTCTCGAAGAGAAAATAAAAGAGCAGCATTTTGTAGATAAAGCGGATGGATGGAAAATATTACAGTTGTTTGTTCCGGAAGAAGGCAATAGCAGGGAAAAGGTTGATATTGCTGCGTATACCTCCATTCCAAAAGCTAACCTCGAAGCCTTTATAGCTTACCTGGTAGACAACAGGATGGTAAGCAATTGTGGCGGAACCGTTTTTGAACTGTCGCATGAGAGCCTGGTGCCGGTGATCCAGCAAGTTAATATCAGCGAGCTGCGCGCGCGGATTGAAGTGCCCACTATTTTCGGCAATCCCTATAAAGGATTGTATTCATTTGATGTAACCGATGCGAATCGCTTTTATGGAAGAAGAACGGCCATTGCATCCGTATACGAAAAAACCAGGGCCAATAATTTTATTGTGGTGGCCGGTAATTCCGGTTCGGGTAAATCTTCGCTGATCAAGGCAGGGTTGTTTCCGAAGCTGCAGGCGGATGGTTATGAATTGCTGCAAACTATAAAAGCCGGAGAAGATGCTTTGGCACAGCTGAACAGTATAACCATTGTGCTGGAAAATTCAATACCAGGCCGCAAATATATATTGCTGATAGATCAGTGTGAAGAATTGATCACCCGTGTTAATAAGGAGGACCGGCAGGCAATATTGAACAAGATTGATTTGCTTGTACAGCATCAAAACAATAACCCAATAACCTATGAACTGAAAATAATTGTTACGGTACGAGCGGATTTTGAGCAGCAGCTAAGTGTTATACCGCCAATATCGGCGGAATGGAAAAAGGGAAAATACATCATTCCGCCATTTAGCCGGGATGAAATCATCGAGGTTATCGAAGAGCCCGCCTACCAGGCAGGGTTTGAATTCTCGCCGCCTTCGCTGGTTGAAACCATTGCAGATGAAGTATATGTGTCGCAGGCGACAGGTCTTTTGCCGCTCATGTCGTTTACACTCAGCGAGCTATACGATAAATATATAGAAAGCGGCCGGGAAGACAATTTATTAAGTGAAGCAGATTACCAAAGCTTCGGCGGTGTAATAGGTGGTCTTCAAAACCGTGCAGATCTTTTGTATAAAAACTTTGAGCGCGAATATCCCAATAGGTTTACATTATACCAGCAGCTGATGAAAAACATCGTGCTGCGAATGGTGTACCTGTCTACCGGTGAACTGGCAAGTCAGCGGGTACCTGCTGAAGACCTGGTTTTTGTTGATAAGGAAGTGAACATGGCTCGGGCAGAAGTAATGAATCAATTAACCGGCAGCAGGTTAGTGGTGGCAGCGGCAGACAGCGAACATCAGCAGTATTATGAACCGGCCCATGATGTATTCATCAAAACATGGGGGAAGATATGGGAGTGGATAGATCAGACGGGCAAGGATTTTATGTCGCTGCGCGTAAAGCTGAATGATGCGGCGAATGAATACTTTGAGAAAAGGGAATCACCGGAGCTGTTATGGACAAACGCATCCTGGTTGAATGATGTAGGAGAAGCGCGCAAGTTAGACAGGTACTGGATGAATAAGCGGGAAACACTTTTTATCGACCACAGTGTGGAGGCAAAAAGGCAATTGACCGAAAAAGAGCAGCGACAGCTACAGGAGAAACAGCACCTGAAAGATGCACTGGCCAGGCAGGAAATAGAGTTGAATGAGGCAAGGATATCGCGATTGCAGCGGTCCAGCATATTTCTGGTGGCGGCGCTGCTACTGGTATCGCTTTTCGGCTTTTATGCCTATAAAAATTATTCGAGCGAAAAAAATATTAACGCCGAGAATCACAACCTTAATAACCGGCTTAAGCAAAACATTGAAAAGCAAAAAGAAGCTAACAACGAAGCACGTATAGCTCAAAAAAAGGCCTCTGATTCATCTGCGTCTGCACAAGAGCAGCGGGCACTGGCCGAAAAAGCTCTTTTAAAGCTCGATACACAATTGACTGTTACAAACCGTGCGGTGGCACTGGCCAAATCAAGGGGCGATAGTCTTCAGACGCAAAACCGTCTGCTGGCCACCGAGACAAAAAAAGTAGAATCTGTCAATGATCAATTGTCAACAACCAATGACCGTCTCAAGCGCACACTAAGAGACTTGCAGGAGCAAAGGATTCAGAATACAGCCCAATCGGTAAGCCTGGTAAAGAGTTTCGAGAACAAAGATGATGTAAAAGCATTCCGGATTATTGAGGAAATAAACAAAAGAGATTCTTCACAGGAAGTCAAAAGCCTTTATAATAAACTCGCTTTCACCGCACAGTATTTTTACAGCAACCATGCTGAAGCCAATTACTCTTCCTATTCGCCAGATGGACATTATATCCTTCTTTTGTCAACGGCCAATAACACGGTCCAGGTAAGGAAAAGCAGCTCCTTCCAACTTATCGACAGCCTGCCATCGACAGAAAAGATACTGTCGGCATCCTTTTCCCCCGATTCAAAATCATTGATGCTGGTATATACGGGTCATATAGATCTCTGCCAGGCAGACAGCCTGCAGCATAAAGTGTTTTTCATTAAACTGAATGGTATTACGGCAGCCAGGTTTTCAAATGATCCGGCCAATTACAGGCTATTGGCCGTTACGGACCATCGGATATATTTATTTAGTCCTGGTAAAGCGCTTGAATCCCCTGACATAAATATCCCCAAGGAGATCATTAGCTCCGCTGTATTTTCAAATGACGATAAAAAAATTATTTCAGTCACCCTCAGCGGAAACATAAATATCTGGGATGCCCGCACATTGAAATTGCTGGAATCAAATAATGGCAATGAGCTGGCGTTTTTATCGCCGGCCGGCCATTATTTTGTTACTGCTTCGTCAAAAAAAGCGGTTCTGTATAAAACTTCCAATGGAGATATAATCACACTGGATAAAACTTACGGTGTTTTGAATTCAGTTGTTTTTTCTAAAGATGATCAGAAAGCGGTGATGGTATTCAGTTCGCTGTCTGCGCGTGAGCACCAGCAGCTGCAGCAACAAAAGACAGATAATTATTATACCGTTACCGTGCTGCTCGTGGATTTGCAAAATATGCACGCCAGCCCCATTAACCTGAATGATTTTTTGGGCGTGGGTAATCTTTTATCGTTGATGAACGGCTCACTTCGCCTGGCAGTAGATCATAATACGGTGCTTTTTGGCGGTGCCAACGGACTGGTAAAGCTGCTCAACCTCAATAATCCCCAACAATATTATAACCTCACGGGCCACCAAAGCGCTGTTAACACCCTGTCAGTAAACGTTGATGGCAGTATTTTAACCAGTGACCTAAGCGGCGACACCAAAACCTGGAAATACGGCACACCCTTGGCGCTGTCTTTACAGGGTGTGCTGCCCAAAATGACCACGGCAGAAATGAGCTTGCTGGGTATTTATTATGAAGCCGAAAAAGCAGGGTTGAAGTAAGTTTTTGCTGAAGGTTGATGAACGGTCCTTTACCGGGTGCCTGCATTTGCTTTTCTTTTCTTCATAATCTCATCATAGATAATCTTCAGCCGGGCATCGCTGAAACCATAGATGCCTTCTGTTTTGCAAAACGCTTTGAATATTTCGGTAAAGCCGGTAATGCCATTGTCGAGCATCGTAATAATGGATCGTTCGGGCCGCTCCTGATCCGTATGCGCGGCAATTACCGGTTCAATAAAAGGAAAGGCAGCCGATGCTTTTTTTGACAGCTTTGTAAGCAGGCTGTTATCGCCGGCGCGGTAGGCCTGCCACAGCTGGCTGCCAAATTCCAGGTCTGCTTTTTTCAGTGGAATGCGTTTCAGAAAACAGGCTTTTAAATCGTCTGCCGTTGCCCGTCCGAAGCCGTTCCAAAAATTAGGATCCCCGGCACCGAGCTGACTGCTGTATACGGCGAATACTTTTATCTTTTGGGGCAACTGGTGCAACATGGAAAGAATGAACCACATATTTACCTGGCAAAAAAGATCATACTCAAACCAGCAATTGTATTCATCGCCGTCGCGGGCCGCAGTTATTTTTTCCAGTTCGCTTAGAACCACCGTTTCATATTCATGGCTGCCCAATTTCAGGTATTTGGCCCTTGTTTCCCAGAAAGCGGCAAGGGTATCGCCTGATAAATCTCCCTCCATCAGCGTTTCCCTGCATACAATTACCTCGCCCGGTAATTTAGCAGCCGGCAGGGTAAAGGCAAGTGCATCTCCGTTTACGATATGATTTGTCATGGTTCCTGGTTTGTTCTGCTGCAAAGAAACAATAAATAGGCAGACGGGACAGGAATATGCCGAACTGTATCTTTTTCGGCAATAACCAAATAATAAAGGCGGGGGAACCCGGGGCGCCTCTTATTGGTGCAAACAGGCAATCGCCGTACCTTTGCCCGTTGTAAAGAACCATTAACAGCGTATAAGCAGACATGATAAAATTTTTCCCTGAATCGGCCCTGGTGCAGCTGGAATTTGAAAAAATAAAAGTACTGGTGGCGGCCTATTGCAAAACGGAATATGCAAAATCAAAAACCGCCGTCCTTCGCATCCATACCCGCAAAGAATATATTGAACTGGAACTGCAGCAGACCCACGAATATAAATTACTGCTGCAGACAGGCCAGTATTTTCCCAGCGACTACATCCTGAACCTGGCCCGTGAATTAAAATTACTGGGCATACCCGGCGCGGTACTGGGCGGTGAAGATTTTATGGGCATCCGTAAACTGGCCGATAACCTGCAGTCGGTTTTTCGCTGGTTCGACAGCGAAAAACGCATTGCCTACCCGGCGCTCGCCAAAGTGATCGAACATACCTATTATGAGAAAGCCATCATCGGTATGATCGACGATGTGCTGGATGAAAACGGGCATGTAAAAGACAGCGCCAGTGAGGCCCTGGCTGCCATCCGCATGGGGCTGTACCGCAAACGGAATGAACTCCGAAAACTGTTTGATAAAGTACTGGGCCGTTTGAACAAAGCAGGCTATGTAGCCGACATTGAAGAATCTTTTCTGAACGGCAGAAGGGTAGTAGCATTGTTTGCTGAGCAGAAACGCCAGGTAAAAGGTATTCTGCATGGCGAAAGCGACACCCGCCGTACCGCTTTTATTGAGCCTGAAGAGACCATTGAACTAAACAACGATGTGTTCTCGCTGGAGAACGAAGAAAAAAAAGAAGTCTATCGCATCTTACGGGAACTGACCGCCAGGCTTTCCGTTTATGCGTCTCTTTTAAAAATATACAGTGATGTACTGGGCGAATATGATTTTATATATGCAAAGGCAAAACTGGCAGTTGATATCAATGGCAATTACCCGCAGCTGGCCGATAAAGCCCATGTGCACCTGGTGCAGGCCTGCCACCCGCTGTTATTTTTATACAACCAACGGGATAAAAAACCTACCATTCCAACTAATATTACTTTAGACGAGCGCAACCGGATACTGGTGGTATCAGGTCCCAATGCAGGCGGCAAAACAGTGACCCTGAAAACAGTGGGCTTATTGCAGCTGATGCTGCAAAGCGGACTGCTGGTGCCGGTGCATCCCACCAGCCAGATGGGTATTTTTAAACAGATCATGATCCATATTGGCGATACCCAGAGCCTGGAATTTGATCTGAGCACCTACAGCTCGCATCTGAAGAATATGAAATATTTCATGGAAAATGCCAATGGCAAGACGCTTTTCTTTATAGATGAGTTGGGCAGCGGCAGCGACCCCAACCTGGGCGGCGCTTTTGCAGAAGTGATACTGGAAGAATTGTGTAAAAAACATTCCATGGGTATTGTAACCACCCATTACCTGAACCTGAAGATAATGGCCAATAAAACACCCGGTATCATAAACGGGGCCATGGCATTCGACGAAAAAAGCCTCCTGCCCCTGTTTAAATTACTGGTGGGCAAACCGGGCAGTTCTTATACTTTCTCTATTGCTGAACGCATTGGCCTCGACAAAAAACTGATCACGCGGGCAAGACAGCTGGTAGACGAAGATCATTTTAAGCTGGATAAACTTTTGAACCGCACCGAACAGGATCTACAGGCCATTGACAAGGAAAAGAAGGAACTGCAGCAACTGATGAAGGAAAACGAACGGCTGAAAAAAGAAATGGAACAATTGCTGGACAAGGAAAAGCATAATCAGCAGGTTGAATTGCTGAAGCACCAGAACAAAACAAACGATACCCGGATGGCCTACCTGAAAGATATGGAGCGAAAATTAAAACAGGTAGTGGCTGACTGGCGCAAGGCGGAGAACAATGAGGATAAAAAGGAATTGATGAAGCAGATGCATTCCCTGCTGTTTAACCAGAACCAGCAACAGGCCGCTGAAAAAGTAAAGAAAAAGATCAACCTGAAATACGATGAAATCGGCGGTGATATAAAACCAGGTATCAAAGTGCTGATGAAAAAAAACCACCAGGTGGGTGAGGTAATTGAAATAAGGGGAAAAAAAGCCATCGTAAAATTAGGGATGCTTCCGATAACGGTTGACCTGGAACAGTTGGTGGTAGTGAAAGACAAAGAGGAAAAAGTGTAAAAGTTTAAGTTCAGGTTTAAGTTGTATTTGCCAGCCGGTTCAGAGGACTGCCGCAGGTTGTAAAAAGGATGGTCGTTTGGTTTGAGGCGTAAAGAGGAGGAATATACAAACTTCCTATCCCTTGCTTTTCGGTTCAGCGGACCTAAGACCTATAACTTAAAACGGTAAGCTATTATTCCTTACATTCATATCCAATAACGTATTTCAACTAGGGAACCATGACAATACTGATTGTTGTTTGCTGCATCGCATTGCTGGTTGTGCTGATAACATGGGGTAAATTCAATGCGTTCCTGGCATTTCTAATTGTTTCGTTGCTGGCTGGCTGGTTACTGGGCATCCCCCTGGATGCGCTGACCAAATCAGTTAAAAAAGGCATCGGCGATATGCTTGGGGAACTGGTTATCATTATCTGCCTGGGTGCCATGCTGGGCAAGCTGGTGGCGGAAAGCGGCGCTGCACAAAAGATCTCTTCGGTAATGATGCATATTTTCGGAAGAAAATACATTCACTGGGCATTGATGGTAACAGGCTTTATTGTAGGTATTCCCCTTTTTTACAATGTTGGTTTTGTACTGATGGTGCCACTGTTATTTTCGGTCGTATACGAAACAAAATTACCCGCTGTATTCCTGGGTTTATCCATGCTGGCGGCTTTATCGGTTACCCATGGTTTTCTGCCGCCACATCCTTCGCCCGCTGCATTAGTGGCACAGTTTCATGCCAACCTGGGTACCACCCTGCTCTATGGGCTGGCCATTGCCATTCCGACGGTGATAGTAGCAGGTCCCCTGTTTGCGCAGACCTGTAAGAATATAAAATCGGTTCCCCTGAAAACCTTTGAACAGAAGACCATTCCGGATCATGCATTGCCCGGAACCGGCAACAGCTTCTTTTCTTCCCTGTTACCGGTCTTATTGCTGGCATTGTCTACCATTCTGCCGCTGCTGAATATGCAACGCCCGGGCATGCAAAAGCTGGTGGCCTTAATTGGCGATCCCGTTATCGTGATGCTGGTATCATTGTTACTGGCCACGTATACCCTGGGCATTGCCATGGGAAAAAGCATGAAAGTGCTGATGAATTATTATGGGGATGCGGTAAAAGATGTAGCGGTGATATTGCTGATTGTGGCCGGTGCGGGCGCTTTAAAACAGGTATTTACCGACAGCGGTGTAAGTAC
>CAXTMV010000005.1:0-48312 GCA_964245425.1 uncultured Flavihumibacter sp.
ATTAACGTAATCCTGTTGATAGTTATTTAACAGGTTAGCCATGGCCGTTAGTGTCTGCGAAGTGGCAAAAGGCCATACGGCACCGTCCCATTCGCATTTGCAGCAGCCATGTGTTCTGAAACCCGGGTGGCTCCTGTCTGCCGTTGTAATACCCGAGGGTGCGCAGAAAGCCGTGGAATCATCTACCGCTTTCCAGGCAATACTATAATTGTTGTCTGGCAGGTTAAAATACCAGGGAATAAATCCAATTTCTTCCCGTACTGCCGCCAATGTATCGCCCTGCTCTTTTCTAACTTCAAAGAAATGATCCTTTTTGTTCCAGAGCTTGTCCTGCACCAAATGACGGATGCTGTCTGCTTTTAATGCATACTTTCTACCGATGGCCAATTGCGGATCACCCTCTTTTATAATGGCCATGGCGGCCATGGCTTTTGCATTGCCGAACATATAACTGTTGATAGAGGGCCGGGGATTCTTTTCTTTTCTGCCCCCGCTGATGGTTTCTTCCATGGCATCGCGCACATCATATTGCCAGTACAAGCCACCGGGTTCCTTCTTTTCCTGCTCCCAGCCGGCATAGTCTTCTTCCAGCGCCGGAAGCAGCCCTTTTATAAATGCATCATCTTTGTTTACCAGGTACCGGTTATAGATGGCGTCCATTGTCCAGCCACTGTAAAAGCGCAGTTTTTTTAAGGCCTTGCCATCATTGCCGGTATACCAGATGCGAATATCATCATCCATGTACAGTTTGTTGTGTAGCCAGCGAGACTCGTATATATGATGGCCCAGCGCACTGGCAATCAGGTTGTACTTGTCTGCATAGGTGCGGGGCACCAGGAACTCTGTAAACACAAAACCCTGGTCTGTCTTCTTGATGTGTTTTCGCAGGGTCCACCAGCGGTAATAAAATATCTCTTCAAAATTTTTCTGCGGGCATTCAAACAGCGGAATATTTTCCTTCATCCACCACCAGGTACTATCGTTTGAAAAAGCCTGTTTGATGTTTTCGTCTTCCATTTTGTTAAAGTAGTCGGCATAATGTTTAAAGGATGCCGCCTGCAATACTTTCCCCTGTTGCTTTGCCTGCGAATAAGCCATCCGGCCGGCCAATAAGATAATGAGCGCTATAACAACTTTTCTTTTCATGATCCTTGCAGGGTTACCTGCCCGCAGTTGTTTTAAGGTAATGAATATAAAAGACCGCTTCCTTATCATTTGCATCTGCATGCGGCAAATCATACGACTGATCCGTGGGTGTATCTGCATCTGGGAAGCGACGTGTAGCACCTGTCCTGAACAGGATACGTGAAACCGATGATACCGGTGCAAAACACAGGTTGTTACTGGCATTGGCGCCATTGATACTACAGGTATAAAACCGTGAACGGGTATTCAGTTCCAGTTTGATCTTCATTGTTTCCCCGGCCTGGTATTTTGCCAATGATTTGTTGCGGTAACCTGATTTTGCATACAACACACCTGTTGAATCGAAAATAAACCGGATACAGGGTGTGCCTTTTGCATCGGCCAGCTCCATCTCAAGCGTTCCGAAATGATTCTGCTTCGGTGTTACGGCAAATTCAATGGACAGTTTTTCCGCTTCCGGGAACACTCTTTCTGCTTTTGCATAATCGAAGGGGTCGCTGTCTTTTAACGCCAGCACTTTATCAGCGCCATTTTTTTGTATGGTGGTTGCACACCATAGCGGGCTGAAAAGATTCCAGGATTTTAGTTCTTCCCCCTCTTTCATACTGCTAAACACTTCATTCACATCCATCGTTTCCTTTTCTTTTACCGGAATGGGTATTTCGCTGATCCAGATATCTTCTTTGTTCATGCTATAAGTGACCCAAAGATTGCCGCCGGGCGGCGTTCCATCCATCTCCTGTATACCCCGCACGTATTGCGGTCCATAGCTTTTGTAAGCACCCCCATAACGCAGTGAGGTGATTTCGCCATTCACCAGCAACAGGTTTGTATACTGCAGGCCGTCGTTACTAACGCTGATGGCCAGTGGCCACCTGAATTCGGATGGATTGTACACGGTGGCATATTTGCCATCACTGGTGCGCTGCCCCCATATTTTTGCGTTGGCATTTACAAAACCCGGTGCGCGCAGCGGATTGTAGTGCCAGGTTCTTCCTTCGTCAGTTGTTATACTGGTCAGCGCATATTTCCACAAACCCACTATTTTTCCATCCGGCAGCCGGTAATAATTAAACGCCTTAAAATCTTTGTGCAGGGGTACCAGGGGATCATCGTGATCAGATTCTTCTACCATTTGCTGCATCAGCAAGGGGGTAGACAATATTTCTTCACAGGCGGCAACAAACCCCTTGTCTTTTGACGAAGCATAAAATGGATAATTGGTATTTTTGATGCCGAATCCATGGTTGTACCGGAGAAAATAAACCGGCCCGAAACTGCCATCTTCTTTTATTTCCCGGATCACACGGCCCACACCGTTACCATCATTGGGATCGTCTTTCGGACCCAGTACGATACCGTAATAAGCCAACGCAAAAAGGCGTTTGCTTTTGGCGGTATAAAAACCGATGCGCTGGTGCATGGCAGCAAATGCGTTGTGGGCAGTATCTTTTTTCCCATCCTTTACCGTTCCATCGGGAATTTTATATGGCGGAAAAATAACTACCGGTTCGGCCCAATGATACCCGTCTTTGGATGTCTGTAGCAGGGTTTGGCCTGGCGGCACATGCTCACCCACCGGATCACTGAGGTATTCAAGATAAAACTGGTTATGCCAGTAAGCCAGCATCGGTGCATGATTATAGGTCCAGTTATTGGCCGTATTAGAGCGGTTGGCACGGAAGGTCTGGATATTGTGTACGCCGATGGCCGGGCTTAGTTGCCCATGGTGATAATCTACACTGGCCAGGGTGGTACCGGTATAACGAACCGTATCCTGCGCATGCGCAGTTGTCATAACCAGGCTTGCGATTATCAGACTATATATACTTTTATTATACAGCATTTGCGTAATTCAACATTTGACATTCAACATAATTCCTGGCATCTCTATCCATTCAGGTCATGAACAAGCTTTCTAATAAATGCCTTTCTAACTTTTACTACCGTACCATGTTTATGCCCATCCGGCAATTTCACCTGATTTGTAATATCCGTAAAGTTTTTAAAATCTTTTGTAGCCATTGCTCCATATATTTTTTTTCGATAGGCATCATAATAGATCAGCCAGTCGTTTTTTACTTTTATTACCGTAGGCCCTTCTGTATAACTCTCCGTAAAAGCCTTTGATGTGTTAGTATAAGGGCCCATGGCGCTGTTAGCAAAAGCCACTTTTATATCCCTTTCCATTCTCGTATTGTCTTTTAGTACCAATACATAATCATTGGCTTTTCTTTTTACGATTACAGCATCAATCACGCTGAAACCAGGGTCAAAAAAGAGCGTGGCGGGAGAAAAATATTCAAAGTTGGTGGTAGTGGTCATATACAGGCGATGATTATTGCTGTCTTCTTCGAGCCCTTTTTCAAAGCGCCCGGGAATGCAGGATGCCCAGATGATGATGTATTGTTTTTTTTCATCGTCGTAAAATAATTCCGGCGCCCAAACATTTACCGTGGCCGGCTCCTGTTGCATCACCGGTATAAACCGCTCCGCACTCCAGTGAATCAAATCTTTTGAAGAGGCATAACCAAAACCCCTATCTCCCCGCCAGCTGCTGGTCCAAACCAGGCGAAAGACCCCGTCCGGCCCTTGCAGCATGGACGGGTCGCGCATCACTTTTTGCTGGCCGATTTCCGGCCGCAGGAATGTTTTGTTCAAATCTGTCCAGTTGTATCCGTCGTAACTGTATAACATCCGCAATCCCTCATTCGCCGGCTCATGAAAAGACGTAAAGAGATACGCCTTCTGCGAACAGGAGACCAGTAATACCAGCAGACATAATATCGTTACCGCGCGGATCAATGGTCAGTTTGATTAATTGATTAGTTGAAACAAGGTCTATGGAAGGTGGCTTATGGTGTAACGCTGCGCAAACAAACCCGTTTTTCCACCTCTTAAGTCAAACCTTACAGCTCAAACGCTATTCTTTACACCCTTGGCCTTATTTCAGTACCAGCACCCAGTCATTTCCCTTGCCGGGTTCCCCCGGTGGATCAAATGCCACAATGCCTTTACTTTTTATATTTTCAGCCGGCTGTTCCTGCCCGTCTCTGGGATTGAACCAGCCTGCCTTCTTTATAGTAAAACCCAATTTGTTACAATCGATGCTGAATGTTTGCCCATTGCAGGCATATGCCATGGCATAGTTTTTTCCTTTGGTGGCCAGCACATATTCATATTGACTACCGGTATTGTTACGAAGGATATCCTGTGCGGGGATGCGTTCAAAATAGGGATTAGACAACATCAGCTCCGCCAGGTATTTCATCTGGCCGGCACCGGTAGCCTGTATGGTCTGCTGCCAGTTTCCGGTTACGCCAAAACTGCCTCGTTGCGGGCCCGTATGAAATTGCATGACGGCGTTTTCGCCGTAGGTAAAGCCCGCGGCACCGGCAAATACACTCCAGTAAGCATAGCGGCGAACATCGGCTGCCGTCCACCGGGGCTGCAGGCTATCGTGCAGGCCATGTGGAATATTTTCGTAAGAAGGTTCGGCATCGAGCGTAGGTTTTGCAGGCAGCCGTTTATAATCAGTGTTCACGAATTTCCAGTTGTCTTCCCCGTAATGATTTGTTTCATTGCTGCTCGTATCCTGTGCATAATCCTTGTGCCCGCTCTGGATCATATTGAAATCGAGCCAGGGTTCCGCATGGAACCATTCGGAAGAAGAGTTTCTTCCGCGGGGATGGAAACTAACCAGGTGGCGGTCATCATATTTTTTCAGGGTGGTGCCAATGGCATTCCATACTGCCTGCGCGTCACTCCCTTTTATATCCCCGCCATTCATCCAGATAATATTACTGTATTTCCCATAACGGGTGGCCAGGAAATTTGCATAGGCGGTTGCCTGTTGTACGGTTATCTTTCCGTCTTTTACATTACCACCCCATAATGGCACCAGCGCCATATACATACCCCGCCTGGCAGCTTGCTGTATAACAAAATCGATATGCGCCCAATAATCATCGGATGACCCCGGACCATTTGTTTTTGGTGTGGCGATATTTTTATTTGCCAGGGCCGAGTCGCCTTGCGTATCTACATCATTGAGTGCATGCAGCACCATTACCTGTACAACATTAAAGCCTTGTTGTTTCCTTGTTTCCAGGTAGCGGATGGTTTCTTCATTGCTGCATTTTATAAATAAGAGCCAGCCGGTGTCGCCCAGCCAGAAAAAAGGTTTGCCGTCGGCCGTCTGAAAAAAACGATGGTTGGCAGCAATTTTTATTACCGGAAGCGCCGTTTGAGCCGAGGTGCCAACGACAAAGAAAAGACAGGCTATGATAATTATTTTCTTCATGAATCTCAACGAAAGCTTGTTTTATTTTGTCAGCCAGGCAATACCCGCCTCGGGCAGTTCAATGCTGGCCTGCTTACCACCTTCCAATACCTTATCCATATCCGTTATCTTTCCGTCTTTCAGGCGGACCCATTTAACCTTATAGGTTCCTTTTAAACCAGACAGGTCAAGTTGCTGGCTGCTTTTGTCAGCTGCATACAGCATCATGCCATCATTGCCTGCCAATACATATTTGCCGGGTCCGAGAACGGGTTTCATGCCGGAAGCAGCTATTAGAAATTCCTTGTCTAACGGCGGCAGCACGGGCAATGATCCGCCCGCCATAAATACTGCCCACCCAAATTCAGGATAACTGTCGCCTGAATAGGCTACTGCTTTAGCGGGATATTTTTCCCGGTATTCTTTTACAGCCCGGTACACCTGCTCAAAAGAGGTCTTCTTGGGTTTCAGCAACCTGGCATGCTGGCGCGGGGCCAGGTTCTGGCCGCCTTTCGGTTCGTACGGGGTGCCATCTGCCTGGTAATGCCAGTAACGGATATCAACCAGGTCTACCACCGATGCATAAACGGGATTGTTCAGGATGGAATCCTGCACATCTTTGGTTACACAAAGGCCGATGATTTCTTTTTTACCCGTTTCTTTTTCCCAGTCTTTAATAACCTCCAGCCAGAACTTAACAAAATGCAGGGGCCCGGTAAATTCTTCGCCGATAAATTGTATTACCCCATTATTATCTTTAAAATTATCGAGGCATTGCCGGATGAATTTTTTATGCAGCTCCCGCCGTACCGGATCATTGATATCATAGAACTGTTCCGCCATGAAAATCCTTTTATCTCCTGCAAACGGTGGCGGCTCGGGAAAACCTGTATGGTTGATATTATTAGCCGTCCGCCAGGGAAAATCCACATAATGGGCACCGGCCTCAATAATATTGTGCTGAAAATAATCCTGGTGCACCAGCAACAATCCTTTCTGATCGGCCAGGTTGGCGAACTGTTTCAGCCGGTTCCAGTAAAACAGGTTGTATTTGGTAAGATCGTATTTGCTTAAGCCATCCCAGGCGGTATCTTTTCCGCTCCTGGCAAAGGGCAATTCATAAAAAGGGGGCCAGACTTCGCCGTCTGCC
This sequence comes from uncultured Flavihumibacter sp., assembly GCA_964245425.1. Classification (GTDB taxonomy): domain Bacteria; phylum Bacteroidota; class Bacteroidia; order Chitinophagales; family Chitinophagaceae; genus JACMLD01. Next base: position 6,579 of record CAXTMV010000005.1, read on the forward strand.
CGGCGGATGCGTTCATGATCATCCCTTCTCCGATCGTACCAGAGCCCATAGTTCTGTTCCATACCAATGGTATTACCGATCTTCATACTGTCTGTCAACTCATCGAGATCATCTGTTAAACCTTTGCCCGTACGGCCCGGTACAAAACGCGTAATAGCGGGCAGCGCGGTTTCCAAATCTTTGCCTTGTACACCACCTGTCCACCAGGGCACGCTTTGTCTTTTACCGGCCAATAGTTCGTTTCCCCGCACCAGCCACCCGTTTTTAATTTGCATGCGCGGGGCCATTGCAGGCGCCGCGGTTGTTTTTATTCCGATCCGATCAATATAGATCGCATCTTTCCCGTTGTCCGAAAGGGGCCGTCTTTGTGCAGACAATGCTATCCATTCTATTAACTGCATGCGTGGCTTCACCGATTCTTTTATTAAGGCTGCGGCCACTTCCACGCTGGGGCTGCTGGAGGCTTCCGTGGGCACATATAATATTTGCGATTGTTCATCAACGTTTGTATGCAGCCGTTCGGCCAGCTGTGCATAATAAAGGCTTCGGGGATTGATGCTGTTATTTGATTCTGCCCAAAACCCGTCGCCGGCAAACTGGCTCCAGGAGCCAAAAGACCAGTTCTGTGCGGTAGGAGGCTTGTAACAATCTATCCTGGCGGCGCTGCAGTTCCAGAACAGGCTGTTGGCTGCGGCCCAGCCGGCGCCATTGCCATCCTGGCCGCGGTTGCCAAAGCGCAATGCATTGCCATCCACGTTGGCAATGTCGAATAATATACCGGAAGACCAGCTGTCAATCGCCCCGCTGAAACTATACGGCTGCTTTGATTCGCATTGTACAAAAGCGGTGGGGCCGGGCACGCAATAACCTGTTGCAAAATCGTGGTAGCCATTTGCGGCGTAACAGCGCTGAAAAAGGGTTTGCTGACCGTTGGTTAAAAAAGTATACCGTCGCTGGCCGCCGATTTCAGAAACAGGGTGCACAGATATGCAGTCTTCAACAGTAACGCGTTTGGATGTTTCCAGCACGCTGACTGCTGAGCCGGCAAATTTCTCAAAGTGGATTCTTCTTACCCAGGCATCGGTTGCATTTTCAATATTGATCGCATTCCAGCGATGATCTTCATCTTTGGGATTGCTGTTGCTGATAGCAGAAACCAGGCGCAGGTTTTCAATACCGGCGTTGCTTATCCTGCCGCTCCATTGGTACAACTGAACGGTGGCGCCGCCGTAATGCTCATCCAGTGCCGTTGTCAGTGGTGCATCCACCGTTAATACATTGCCGGTTACTTTTACAAGGGTCCGGTCAAAAAAAAGATCACGGTCGCCCGGCTTCCAGCCCAGGGCAGAAACGCCGCCGCCAAAGGTTTCGGCACCCAGTGTGGCAATCCATTCTTTGGTAGAAGGACGGCGGATGATTATTTTATCGCCCGGTTTATAAGCTGATGCATCAGCAACTGAAAATGTCATTGCATTTACCGGCACATATTTATCGGTTATGGGAATGACATCTTTTAGCACGCGATCATTTCTGCCTTTTATTTTCAGCAAAGCCAGCCGGCCGGTTCCGGCACCCAGCAAAATGGTTCCTTTTTCATCCATACCGCTTCCCCTGAGCACCACCCCGGAAGCCGTAATATTTAACTGGCCCGATACCTGGTAAATTCCTTTTTGCAGCAGTACGGCACCGCGCAGTCCGTCTGCGCCGGGCGTAAGACCGGCCACATAATCCAGGGCACGCTGTATACGCGCTGTTGCATCACCGGTAGTAACGGGTACCACTACCTTTATAAGGGCATCGGGTATGGCCTGTTCGGACGCTTTGTATCCGCAATAGGAAAAATCGGGGATTCGGTTGCCGAGTGAATCAGGCGTATAGGAAATTTTTTTTTGTGCATCCTGGTACAAAGGCAGGACAGGCTTTGCATTTTTTTGTGCCTGCAAAGCCTGCCGGAAACCAACCATTGCGCATAGGAAAAAGAAAAAATTATGTATGGGTATCCTGTTCACGTGAATATTTTATCATTTTAGCCTTGTGCAAGAAACCACTTCATCGAATTTAGTTGTTGGAACGCTGTCTATCGGGGGTGCCGGTACCCCTTGTAAAATGCAACGCATTTTTACAAATGCCCCTTTAAAGGCACAGCCGGTACCAATCCATTCAAATACACTTCAATATTACTATACCCGCTGTTGGTAATTTTTCCCGCATCCGATGCATCTTTTGGATTAAGCTTGTTTTTTATTTCATAGGCATCGGGCATACCATCATTATCACTGTCAATATAAGGCTTTCCATTATAGGCCGGGTAGCCGCCTACCTGGCTGATATCTGAAATAATGCCGTCTTTATAAGAGTCTGCCGGTAAGCGACGCTTAACAAACCTGGCTGCATAGGGCCGGGCATTGGGGTCGTAGGTAATCTTGCCGGTTCTTACTTCTTCTACCACGCGCTTGTCAACAGCATCCCGCACAGGCAATATGGCGCCGGCATTATCCAGCACATAGGAATACGCCTCTTTCGCACTTACAAAGGGAAATACGGCCATTGGAAAAGGTTTGTTTACCTTAATTGAATCCGTGAATTTACCTGCATCGGGCAATTCCTGTACCTGTACACCGCCTGCCCAGTTATCGGCAGTAACTTTTTCATTGCCTTCCATAATATTGCCGTTCACATAGGCTTTACCAAAATACAGGCTGTCTTTATGGCCGCGGCCTGATTCCGGTTTCAGGATGCGGTATCCGATTGGTTTATCCTTTGGTGTTATCGGGCCCGGTTTATAATAATTATTGATGAAGTTAAAAAAGGATTTATCGTCTCCTCCGTCTGCGCTCCGGTTCCACCAGTTAAAAATAACATTATTCACAAAACCAAAATCGCCATCCATGCCCACCGAGGGATTCCTGGCTACATTGTTGGCCCAGAGGTTGCGCATAAACGTGCTGTTTCTTCCGCCGATGGTGCTGCCAAACGCATGGTTATACGTATCCAGCCCTTCCGCAAAGATCGAATTCTGGATGGTAATATTCACCGTCGGCAGTTTGTCGCCCTTACCATCCTTCCGGTTGTATACATGGCGATAGATCGACATGTTTTCATCGAGGCCCCAGCTGCCTGAAACATGATCAAGAATAATATTGCCCACCGGGTTGCCGCCCAATGCATCATCGCGGCGGGTCACCGCGGTTTCCCCCCTGCGGAAGCGCATAAACCGGATAATCACATCATGCGTATCTATTAAAACTGATTCGCCGGCAACGCATACGCCATCGCCCGGTGCTGTTTGCCCTTCGATGGTAATATAAGGGGCCCTGATATTGATCGGACTTTTTAAATGGATGATGCCGGCTACATTAAAGACAATTGTTCTGGCGCCGCCCTGTTCACAGGCTTCACGCAGGGAACCTGCACCGCGATCTTCGAGGCTTTTCACCACGTATACTTTTCCGCCCCTGCCGCCCACGGTAAAGGCGCCACCGCCTTCAGCCCCCGGGAAAGCCGGAATTTTTGCCTGGGGCAGATCTTTGGAAACAGCCGCCCAGGGAACATAGGGCTTGCCGCTTTTTTCATCAGCTTCTACAATGGGCAGGGCTTTTGCCCAGGCCTCATCAGAAATTACCTGGAATTTTGCCATTTCCGCATTGGCAGAATCTTCCATCGGTTTTGGAATGATAGGATATTGCGCCGATGCCGGTTCAACCAAGAAGAATAAAATCAGGAAGCAAGTGCTGTTAAATATTTTTTTCACGTCTGGGTGTTTAACCAACCCCCACCTTTCCGGCGGAGAGCGGAGATGTATCGTTAGAGAAAATATTGTCGTTCATGCATCATTTTGCCGGCACTACATTTTTTATATCCACCACGCTGTTTAAATACAATTCAATATTGCTGTATCCGCTGGCACTGATGGTAGTGGCATCTTTTGCGTCTTTCGGATTCAGGCCATGCTGTTTTTCCCATTCATCCGGTATGCCATCATTGTCACTGTCTGTATACGGACTGCCTTTGTATTCGGGGTAACCACCCACCTGAATCGGGTCGGTAATAATACCCTGCTTATAAGAATCGATGGGCATGCGCCGATGTTTAAATTGTGTTTCCGGAAGTTTTACATTTTCGCTGTATTCTATTTTACCGGTGGCTACCTGTTTAACAATCCTGGTGTCTACCGCATCTCTTATGGGTAAAGTGGCACCTGCATTGGCCAGCACAAATTTCTTTGCATCCGTGGCGTCTATAATGGTCATTTGCGGCATGGGCATGGGTTTGGGCCATTTTATTTCAGCGGTATATTCTCCTGTATTGGCTTCTTCCTCTACCTGCACGCCGCCGTTCCAGTTGTCTTTTGTTATTTCCGGATACCCCTCCATGATATTGCCGCTTACATAAGCCCTTCCGTACACATGATGGTTTAGTTTGCTGCGGCCGCTTTCCGGTTTCAGAATGCGGTGACCCACGTTGTTTTTGGGCGTAGCAGGGCCTGGCTGAAAATAATTATTGATGATATTGAAACGGGCCCGGTAATCGCCACCGTCAACAGAACGATGCACCCAGTTAAAAACCACATTGTTTACAAAATTAAAAATACCGTTCCAGCCAACGGAAGGGTTGCGGCCGGCATTATTAGCCCAGAGGTCGCGTATGAAAGCACAGTTTTCTCCCCCCAGGGTACTGCCAAATGCGTGGTTCCAGGTATCCAAGGCTTCGCCGAAGATCGAGTTCTGTATGGTGATGTTGACGGTGCCGAATTTATCTTCAATTTTACCGGTGCTGTCGTTGTACATGTGGCGGTACATGCTCATATTTTCATCGAGCCCCCAGCTGGCGCTAACATGGTCAATCATGATATTACCGATGGGGTTACCGCCAATGGCATCATCCCTTCTGCCCACCCAGGTTTCGCCGCGACGAAAGCGCATATAACGGATAATGACATCATGTGTATTGATCCATACGGTTTCACCTGCCAGGCAAACGCCGTCGCCGGGTGCGGTTTGTCCTTCAATGCTGATATAAGGAGCACGAATGATAACAGGCGTTTTGATCCGGATGATACCTGCCACGTTAAAGACAATGATCCGGGCCCCGCCCTGTTCGCAAGCCCAGCGAAAACTGCCGGGTCCGTTATCATGCAGGGTGGTTACTACAATGGTTCTGCCGCCCCGGCCGCCGAAACTGAATTTACCACCACCCTCCGCACCCGGGAAAGCGGGTATATCAGACTGTGGTAATTCGTCTGCACGTGAAGCCCAGGGCACATAAGGCTTACCTTCTTTTGCTTCTTTTTCTATTATTGGATAAGCAAGGGCCCAGGCAGAATCAGAATGCTTGTTGGCCGCGCTGATTAAAGAATCGGATGTCTTTTTTACTTCTGGCGATATATCAGGATACTGTGCGCTGGCTGCTATTGACCCGCCGGTAAAAACAAGGCTGTACAAAAATCTTTTCAGTTGATAATTCATGCTTGCTAATTGATACCTGTTAGAGATTTTTTCCGCTATAAAACTGCGGCCTGTAACAGCTTTTAATAAATTTTTATTCTACACCCGATTTTTTTACACCATATCCTTTCCGTTGCCTGTTGGGCAAACAGACAGCCGTTTATTACATATGGCAGAAAGAAGAATAAACAGCCGGAAAGTGTCAGGTGGGTTATGCTGGTCTTCCCGGCTGAGGCATAAGGGTTAGTGGCTCGCTGCTATAAAAAAAAATCATATCGAACAATTACGGTCATCTTATTGTGTTGAATTGAAAGAACCGGCACTACCGCTATAATCCAGCCATCCGGTGGTTTGCTGTAACCAGGGATTAAAAGACAATACGGTTGCCGACAAGCCGGAAACATAGTAATTGGGCCTGAATAAAATATTAATCGGTGCGCTGCCATCCAGATCCAATGGTTTATCAAGCGGTGTCATGGTGAATTTGGCTTTGTACAATGCTTTCAAAGCAGCTACCTGGGTGGTAAAGTTAGCCGCGTCAGGATCTACTAATACGGAAGCTTTGTCAGCAGCTGTCAAAGGGTCTGCAGATGAAATAGCCTGCCAGTAATAACCGGTCCTGTTGGTTCCATTGATAGGGGTAAGACCCAATTTGGAAACAGTGTTGGCAGATGAATTGGTGGAAGATACACCACCATATAATAACCATCGCTGCACATCCCAATAACGTTTTCCTTCATAAGCCAGTTCTACCCTGCGCTCATACAAACAAGCTTCAAGAGCGGCGTATTTATCAGCCAGGTTTCCAATACCATAATTGTTTGTACTCGGTATGCCTACACGGGCCCGTATTTTGCCCAAATAGGTAAGACAGGCGGCGGTATTGCCGGTGGCAGCATAACATTCCGCTATATTCAATAACAATTCTGCGTACCGGTATTCAAAAATATCTGTTCCGGAAAATGACAAAGCCGATGTATCTGCGGCAGGATTTGAAAATTTAAAAACCACTGCGGGGCTGCTGGTCTGGTTGCCACCGTTGAAGCCGCTATAGGTGGCGGTGGTGGTGGTTGCATTCGCCTTCCACCTGTAAAAGAAAGTAGTTCTGCTGGCATTGCTCTTTATGCCCCATTTACTTCCGGAAAAAGCAAATGTTCGATAGAAGCGAGGATCCCTGTTTTCAAAAAAGAAGGTGTCCACATAACCATTTGCCGCAGTTGGCCGGGCTCCATTGGCCAATGGGAAAAGATCCAGCATGGCCTTGGGTGCAGAAACGCCACCGGCGCCATTCATGTCTTTTGGTCTTACATTGTTTTCCCAGGAATTATTATAACCTGTAGAAGAGGTTATGGTGGTCGACATCAAATTCACAAAAATAGCCTCTTTATTAAAAGTGTTATCAGCAGCATACGTCATCTGCTGCCATTCTTTTGCGGAACTTCCATATAAGCCATAGCCATTTGCCGTCAGGTAGGTTTCAGCATCCAGTCCGGCCTTTAAAGCAGTCTGCCATTTTGGGCTGCCCGGGTTGTCCCAATCGGTATTAAATAAGGGACTTGCGGCATATAGCGACACACGGCTTTTCATAGCCATTGCCGCTGCGCTGGTAAACCTTCCGTAATCCGTGCCTGCGTTTGCCCACTTGGCAGGCAGCAATGCGGTTGCTGAATCAAAATCGCTCATTATTTGGGCAAAACATTGCGTGGCGGTTGACCTGGGCGTTCTGATGGTTGTATCAGTAGTGCTTGCATCCTGAACGGTGGTAACAAGGGGAACGCCGCCATACGCACGCACCAGGAAAAAGTATTCCAGGCCCCGGAAATAATACATCTGTCCTTTTGCGGTTGCCCGGAACGATGCCGGCAGCGCCTTTCCTATGCCATCAATTTTTTGCAGCAACAGATTGGCTAAGCGAATACGGTTGTAAGGTGCATTGGGATAACCGGAAGATGCCAGGGTGGTACCGTAATAAGCATCTGCGTCGGTTGCCAGCTGCAGGGTTTTATTGGGATTTAAATAGCTGCTAACGGTTCCGCCAATCTCCTCCGTATTTTTTGTTTTGGAATCGTCCCAGCTACCTGCAGCAGCTACATTCGACGTTGGGCTTTTAAAGCCTGCAAAGTCAAAATTGTACATCCTGTCAATATACCAGCCGGTTTCTGTTTGGTTGGCAAAAGCGCTTTCATCGAGGCTGCCATAAGGCTGTACATCCGACAAATAACTTTTTTTGCAGCCTGCAGCGAGAACCGCTACAAAGACTATCAGGTATACTATTTTATTATTCATAAAAATTTGTTCAAGTTGTTAATAAAACGGGTGCTTCAGCTGGAATAAAATGGTTTCTGGTGAGCGGTGAAAAGAAAGACAGGTAGTTGTTGTTTTTCATTTCACGTCAGCACTAAAATCCAAGGTTTACCCCCAGCGACCATGTTCGCAGTGTTGGATAGTTTACCGCTGCGCCATCATACATATTGCGGTATTTACCAGGGTAGGGGTTATATAAATCCCATAAGTTATAGCCTGATAATATCAGCTTTGCATTTGAAACATGCAACCTGCTCAACCATTCTTTTGGTAAAGTATAACCAACACTCAGTGAACGTATCACACACCTGAAAGCAGACAGGCTCCAAAAATCGGAAGCCTTATAAGCGCTGCTGTAATAACCAATATTGGGGTATTTGCCATTTACATTGTTAGCAGTATCATACATATCGTTCAAGTAAGCTGCCTGGGCATAGGTGCCACTGGTGCTGCTGGTAGCCTGAGACACCCTGTCAATACTATTGTAGCCACCCCAGCTGGTTCCTATCTGTGCCAGCAGGCTAAACCCTTGCCCGGTTACCCCGAGGTTGGTAGTAATGCCATAGCTCATGCCGCTTCTTGCCAGCTTCGCATAATCATCGCCGTCATTTATACGGCCATCTTTGCCTGGAATGGTTTTCGTAGTGGCATTCGGGGTGCCGCTCAGGTCCTGGTAAGCCAGCATACCTTTCTTCAGGCCAGCCTGTGATGTTACACCTGCGCCGCCCGCGTTGTACAATGGCGTAGTGCCAGCCTTGGTAGCCAAATCAGTAAGGTAGCTCCAATAAGCGGCCACATCGCCATCCGTTCTCAGTATCCCGTCACCGGTTGATGTTCCTCTCCAGACCAGGTACCCATACGCAGGTTGTATGGTTGAATAGCCCTGGTGAGTACTGGCAGCAATTCCGGCCTGGTTAGTGAATGGCTGGTCTATCCATTTAGTAACTTTGTTATTATTCAGGGCGAAGTTCATGCCCACGGTGTAACCTACCTTACCTATATGATCATTCCAGCTTGCATTTATTTCCGTACCATATGCGTTAACATTTGCGAGGTTTGCCTCTGCAAATGTACCCCCCACCGAAATCGGAACATTTAATGCGGTAGACACTACCGTGATTAGATTTCTTTCGGAATTATAATAGCCATCCCAGTTAATAGTCAGCCGGTTGTTCAACAGCGTTAGGTCCATTCCCAGGTTACGCTGTAATGTCCTGTCCCAGTTGATATCCGGGTTAGGAGACACGCTGGGCGTAAGTCCATTGGTAAGGTTTCCGCCATTGGTGCCAAAACCGTTACCGGTATTGGTGGCCACGGTATATAACTCTCTCCATTTCCAGGGCTTAATATTATCATTACCCGTCTTGCCTATCGAAAACCTTATTTTCAGGTTATTTACCCAGCTTACATTTCGTTTAAAAAAGTCTTCTTCTGAGATAACCCATCCGAATGATGCGGCCGGGAAAGTGGCCCAGTAATTCTGTGGCGCCACCTTGGTGGAGGCATCGGTACGGAATATTAGCTGTACCAGGTATTTGCTTCTGTAATTGTAGCTGACACGGCCCAGGTAAGACTGTGAGGCGCCTACCAGTCTTGTGGCGTAGCTATTACCAATGTCCAGCGTTCCGGCAGTAGCGGAGCTGCCCGCATAGCCACCGGGAACAGGCGTGTTATAAATCTGGAACCGCGTATCATTGCTGGCTTTCGACTGCTCGCCAACAAACACTGCAGATATATTGTGCCCACCAAAACTGCGGTCATAGTTTACATAAAAATCAGATTGCTGAACAGTGTTGGTTGCATTGTTATAAGTAACCCTGGTATTTGTGGAGTTAATAAAAGCGTTGCTCCAGGTGGTATTTGAAGTAAATAAATGAGTACCCGCTACACCCGCGTTGGTTGCCTGATACAGTGTTTGCGGGAACATGTCCTGCTCGCCGCTACTGGAGGTAGAACCTATAGAATAAGCGCCTTTTACAGACAGTCCTTTAACAAAAGGAATATCATATTGCAAAGAAAAATTGCCGTTGTAATTAAATGTGCTGGTAGTTGCCTGGGAGCCATTGTTTAGCAGGGCATAATAATTCATATTGGATAATGAATTATTGCCAGTTGCAGAACCGATGGTACTGGCCTTCAAAACAGGCGACACGTATTGCGTTACGCCATTGATATTATATTGCCAGGGAATGTATTTTGGTATGTGCAGCAACAAGGCATAATCATCCTGTTCGCCACCACCGGCAGCGTAGCCATCATTAATATTTATTTTGGTAAAAGACTGCGCCAGGCTTGAGTTATTGGCTGAGACAACAGCCGATAATTTTAAACCGTTTGCTACTTTCACATCAGTGCCCGACCTGAATGTCCATCTTTTAAAAGTCTGGGAGCCAAGATTTGCACCTTGCGTATAGTAAGAACCGCCTGCAAAATACGTGGCTCTTTCAGATCCGCCGCTTACGTTAATAGAATGCTGCATAGAATTTGCAGCCTTCCAGCTGCTAAGCCAGTCGTAATTGATGGTATCCATTGCTGCAATTTCTGCAGGCGTAAAAAAGGCATTTACGTTGGTAGGATTGATGACATCGTTCAGCCTGTTGGAAAAAATACCGAATTGCTGGGCATTCATTACTTTACCATGGCTTACGGCGTTATTGGTTTCAAATTTTCCTGAATAAGTTATTTTGGGTGCGCCTACCTTACCGTGTTTTGTTTTTACGAGAATGGCGCCCTGCGTACCCCTTGGCCCGTAGATGGCCGCTTGCGCATCCCTCAAAACAGTGATACTTTCCACTTCCGACAAATCAAGCAGGTTAAAGGTATTGAGGGTGGGCAGTTGCGTGAAAGGATCCAGTTGAACCACATCATCTATTACAATCAGCGGAATCGTTCCTCCACCATCTTTACCAAAGTTAAATTGCTGTCTGATGCTCAAAGAGGCCAGGGTACCGGGGCGTGTACTGCCTCCGGTCACATTCAGGTTCGGCACCTGCCCGCGCAGCATTTCCGTAAGAGAAGAAACCGGCAGGTCTTCCATTTTTTTAGTATCTACGTTAACAACAGAGCCGGTAATATTCCTGGCTTTCTGGGTACCGTATCCAATCACCACCACATCATCCAGATCTTTCATATTCTTTACCAGTTTTACGCTGATAGCGCTGCGTGCACCGACTGCAATTTCCTGGTAGTTATACCCGACATTGGAAATTTTTAACACCGATTGATTGGAAGGGACCACCATACTGAACTTTCCCATTGAGTCAGTTACTTTACCATTGTCTGTGCCTTTAATACCAACGGTAGCACCTGCCACAGGCTTTCCATCAGTGTCGGTAACCGTTCCGGTAATTGTTTTTTGCTGCGCAAAGCCGGCCAGGCAGCACAGCAATAAAAAGGGAAGGAGCAGTGCCCTTTTTGAAAGATACTTTATCATATAGCGTTGGGTTTTGAGAATTTACTGAGCAATTCGTTTATATCAGTTTTGTGCCTGTTTTGTTTCTTTTAATGCTTTAGCGGCCTGTAGTCTTTTTTGCCATTCCTCCCCTTCCTTTTTCATGTCGTACCCGGCTGCAGAAAGATAATTATTGATCCTTCCCTTGTATTTCCCAAAAACCGCATGTTTTTTATCGGAGGATTCGGCATCCATCGCCAGTTCGCGGGCTTCTTTCAACCAACCATAAATCTTTTCCTTTTGTTCCGTGGTAAGGGTGGGTATCATATCCTCGTACGCGGTGTAAGTAATCGGAAAGACCCGGTAGGTCATGCCGTCTTTTACTTTGTCTACCTGCTCTTCATCCAGGTTTTCCTTTAAATGAGCGATAAATTCATTGTGCAGCTGCATCTGCGATGCCATTTTTTTTTCTTCCTGGCCTTTCAACGCTTCCGCCAGTTTGTCTTTTTCCACCGACTGGCTTTTGATAGCGGCCACAGCAGCGGTATTTTGTTGCTGCAGATCATTCAATGAGGAATATTGACCGGCTATTACTGCCACCACCTTCTTATATTTTACTGAGTCCGAAATGGACAGCATGTCTGCAATCTTTCCGGCCCTGGCTGTAATGGTCTTTTGATAGTCGGCCTTTTGCTGATCGGTGGTTGCCTGCGCGTTTACCTGAACAAAAGGTGAAAAGCAAAAAAGGAAAACTAATAAGGATGAAAAAGAAACAAGGGTAAGTAAAGAAATGGGGGCACCAGCGGGTTGTACCGTATTATTGACAAGCAGTAACCTTCTCATTCCAATGGTTTTTATCGTTAGTGATGAATGCTGACATTCCGGTTATTTTCCATTCATCTTACTAAAGGTACAGGAGTGCCCATCTGGTAACAATGTAAGGTTTTGCTAATTTGATGGAAGATTTTACTATTTTATTTCCGGGAACGATTGCGTTGCCCGGCGCCTTCACCGGCTCGTTTTCAGCGTTAAGCTGGTGGCGGGCAGGCCGGCTGACGAAACCGTAACAGTAATATTTCCCTTTTTTTGAGCCGACTGAACAATGGCGAGCGCCATCCCCTTCCAGCATCTTTTGTTGGGACTTTTGAATGCCGTGGTATCTGCCTGGTAACCGTTGTCTGTTGCTGCCAAGCTGCCCGGGCCTGCGATGTTGAAATGAAGCAGTTGATTTGCCCCTGGCACCAGGTAACCGTTGCGGTCTACAATGCTTGCCGTAATAAAAGAAAGATCCCTGCCATCCGCCTTAATCGTTCTCCGGTCGGCTATCAGCTTAATATTAGCAGCAGCGCCCGCGGTATGTATTTCTTTTATCAGTACAATTTTACCCCGTTTCCTGGACACCGCTTTTAATAGGCCCGGTTCAAATGGAATCCGCCACATCACGTGCAGGTCTTCGGCCATCTTCCTGCGTACGCCCAGTGATTTGCCATTCAGGAACAATTCCACTTCATCTGCCTGGTTGTAATACACCCATACATCCACCGGTTTGTGCAGCGGCCAGTTCCAATGCGGAAAAAGATGCAGTACCGGTTTATCCGTCCATTCGCTCTGGTACATGTAATACACATCTTTTGGAAAACCCGCCAGGTCGATGATGCCATAATAAGAACTACGCGCAGGCCAGGGGTAAGGAATCGGCTCTCCCAAAAAATCAAACCCGCTCCACACAAACAGGCCTGATAAAAAATCATGCTTTTTGATAATCTTCCAGGTGGCTTCATGGGTGCTGCCCCAGTATGCAGCTACCTGGTCATAGGCAGACACGGTAAAATCAGCATTGCCATTCTCTACAATTTTCTGGGGCGATTTGGCCGGCCAGAAATAAGGGCTGTCGGAGGGCATATCGTAATGGCCACGGGTGGCAAAAGCGCTCATATTTTCCGTACCCAGGAATATCTTGCCGGGATAGTATTTATGAAAATCCTCATATACTTCCTGGTGGTAATTGAGCCCTACGATATCCAGTACGTCTGATTGGTAAATAAAATTCCTGGCCGGGTTCCATTCGCTGAGGGCGGCGGTAACGGGCCTGGTGGCGTCTGCTGCTTTTACCAGGCTCACCAGTTCCTTTGCCAGCAATGTGCCGGATGAGTCAAATTGCTCCCTAATCTCGTTGCCGATGCTCCACATGAATACGGAAGGATGGTTTCGATCGCGCATGACCATGTTTGTTATATCCGCTGTATGCCACTCGTTAAAATCGGCGGCATAGTCAAATTTGTTTTTCTTTTTTTGCCACATGTCAAACGCTTCCTCCAGCACCAGGAAGCCCATTTTATCGCAAAGGTCTAAGAATTCCGGCGAGGGTGGATTGTGTGCCGTACGGATGGCATTGCAGCCCATGGCCTTTAATATTTGCAATTGCCGCTCAATGGCCCGGATATTAACCGCTGCACCCAACGCACCGAGATCGTGGTGCAGGCAGACACCCTTAATTTTCATATATTTTCCATTCAGGAAAAATCCCTTATCAGCATCAAAATAAAAATCACGAATGCCAAAACGGGTAGCATAACTGTCTATTATTTTCCCGGCCGCAAAAAGCTGGGTAGTACAAGTATATAAAAAAGGATGCTCCACCGACCACAGAACGGGATGGTCTATATCAAAAGACACCGACATTGCGTGTTTTTCGTTGCTGTCTATCCGGAGCGGATCAGCTGACTGGTAAACCAGTTTACCATTGCCATCTGATATTTTATTTACTACCTGCAGTTTTTCTGTACCGATGGCATTATTTTCGAAATTAATTCTTATGTTGACATATCCTTTTTTCGCAACAGCGCCTGTGCGCTTCGTTTTACACATTCCGCCGTTTTCAGCGTTCAGTGCGGACGCATACACCTGAACGCCCCAATGAGCAATGGCTATTCTATCGGTTATCACCAGTCTTGTATTTCTGTAAATACCCGAGCCGCTGTACCACCTGGAATTCGGTTGCCGGCTATTATCTACTTTAACTGCGATGGTATTTTTTTCCGGCGCCGGCTTCAGGTAATCCGTTAATGAATAACTGAATGAACTGTATCCGTAAGGTCTTTTGCCCAGCCAATGGCCGTTTATCCAAACCTCGCTGTTGCGGTAAATGCCATCAAATTCAATGCGGGTATTTTTTCCGGCAGACCCAGGTGTTTGTACAAATACTTTTCGGTACCACCCGATGCCCGCAGGTAATGCACCACCCTGTGTAGTAGCCGGATTTTTTTCGTTAAACGATCCTTCAATGCTCCAGTCGTGCGGCAGGTTCAGCAACCGCCATTTTGTATCATCGTAGCCCGGGTGAATGGCTGCGCTGTCATCGCCTAAAAAGAAACGCCAGTGATTATCGAAATCGATTACCTGCCGGCCTTGCTGTGAAAATGAATGCAGCCCGGCGGTTATTAAAATAAGTGTATGGATAATTTTTTTGGTCATGCTGTTAATTTCCCCCTGGCCCGTGTCCCCACCGGCCAGGGGATCAAATTACTTCTGCGCACCCATCTTTACTGAATAAAAATAATTGCCCGAACCAATTTTTATTGGATGCTTATTACCCGGTAAATATACTTCTGCTGTTGTATTGGCCGGTATGGTAACATTCAGCGCAAACAAGCCATTCTTTATGGCCCAGTCTGATATAATGTTTCCATACATGGAATGGTATGCTGCGGTGGCAGAACTGATATCACCTACCGGTTGCGGGCGGATGATAATTTTTTTATAGCCCACCGATCCTTCTGCCTGTTGAATGCCGCAAAGGCCCGCGTAAAACCATTCCATTAAATGGCCCAGCATAAAATGGTTATTGGACACGGATGGCAAAGCCTGCCAGGATTCTGTTAAAGCCGTGGCGCCGTGTGCCAGCTGGTAACCATAGCCTGGTACATCTTTACGGTTGTTCATATCGAAAATAATATCCGATCGGCCCGCGTCTTCCAGCGCCCGCAACACATAGCGGTAACCAATATCCCCGCCGGTCAGCGCGTTGTTGCGGTTGCGGATATCCCTGATAAGGTTATCTACCACCGCATTTTTATCTGCAGGTTCTACGAGGCCCATAAACAAGGCCATGGCATTGGCGGCCTGGCTACCGGTAGCATACTGTTTTGTTTGCGGGTTAAAAAATTTTTGGTTGAATGATTTCTTAACCGCCACCGCCATATTTGCATAAACGGCCGCATCGGACGGCTTTTCCAGCAGCCTGGCAATATTCGCCATGATGGTTAAATCGTAATAATAAGTGGCTGTTCCGGTAACACCCATCGGTGTCAGTTGTGATACACCGGGATGGTTGGGTCCGAGATCGTACCAGTCGCCCAGGCCCTGCGATAAAATATTATTCACCGCTTTTTTTTGCAGGTAAAAAATATACCGCTGCATCATGTCATACGCTATCGCCAGCGTTTGCTTATCACCATACCACTGGTAATTGTACCAGGGCAGGATGATCGCCGCGCTGCCCCATTCGGGCGAGTCGCGGAAGGGCTCTTCAAATTGAACGTATTCAGGTGCAATTTCAGGTATCAGGCCATCGGCTGTTTGCGCATTCATCATGTCTTTGATTACTTTATGACAAAGCGACGCAACATCAAAATTGTATTGCACTGAACTGCCCATTAATTGTGTTTCTTCCAGCCAGCCCAGTTTTTCGCGGTGCGGGCAATCTGTAAACACACTCATCGTATTGCTTTCAATGGCCCAGTTAATCAGTTCGCTGGTTTGGTTAAATAATGGACTGGAGCAGGTAAAGAGGCCATCCGGCGCTGCGGCATACCGGGTATGCAGGCCTTCTATGTTTTCTATTACCGGCATTTGCATCATATTGCTATCATCAGCCGGTACAGCACCCTGTACCTGCAGGTAACGGAAACCATAATACGTAAATTGCGGACGCCAGCTTTCGCTTCCGGTTCCTTTTAGTATATAACTGAAATAACAAGGGCTGCCGGACCCTTTCTGGTTGGCCGAACCATCTTCATTGATCAGTTCTGCGGGAACAATGCGTACCGTATCGCCTTTTTTTCCGTGCACGGTAATAAAAGGGATGCCGGAAAAATTCTGGCCCAGGTCGTATACCCAGTTGCCGTTTGTCAGCATTGATTTTTTAACCGGCGCAAAATGCTGCATCACCATTAATGGCTGCGCGGTCTGGGCATCCAGCTCGGGCGGCCCGGTGGTTACAATGGCTTTTTGCCAGTTTTTATCATCAAATGCAGCGGTATTCCAGCCTGGTTGCTCCTGGTTAGCATCATAATCTTCTCCCCCGTAGATGCTGGAAAAAATAACAGGCGATGGCGCTGCTGTCCAGGATTCATCGCTGGTAATATTTTGCACAGATCCATCCTGGTATTCAACCATGAGCCGGCAGATCATCTTTGGATAGCCGTATGCACCCGTTAGCTTGCGGTAGCGCTCACCGGGAATATAATAAAACCCATTGCCCAGCATAACGCCAATGGCATTCGAATTGGGTTGCAGTCGGTTGGTAACATCAAAAGTTACATACAGCGCCTGTTTGCTGTATTGCGTCCAGCCCGGATCCAGGAAATGCTCTCCCACTTTTTTGCCGTTGATGCTCATATCAAAATGTCCGAGCCCGCAAATAAAAACCGTGGCTTTTTTTACCGCACCCGTCAGCATGAAATTTTTTCTTAATAATGGCAGTATATCTTTACGGGTACCCCATTCTTTTTTACCCTTGCCATGTGCAAATGGAATTATTTTGTTGCTATCCGGCAATGCGGCATACCCTATCCAGTGTGCACCTTTCCAATCGGCAAATTGCAATAAGCCCATTTGCCAGCTGTTAATACTACTCCAGTTGCTGGTATTGCCTTTATTGTCCCATACCATCAGCTTCCAGAAATATTTTTTTGCCGCCTGTAAGGTGCCCCCATTGTACATAACCTGGACAGAGGCTCCTGATAATACTTTTTTTGAATCCCAGGCATTGCCAATGTTTTTTTTCAGCAGCATTGAATCGTCTGCCACCAGCACCCGGTAGGCTGTTTGTAAAATATTTTTTTGGGTTGATTGCAATTCCCAGGCGAGCCGGGGCCGGGCGGCATCAACAGCCATCGGATTTTGTAAGTATTCGCAGCGCAGATTTGTGAGACCTGTTTGCTGCGCCGCAGACGAGAATGCAAAAAAAGAAAATAAGTATACAAAAAATATTTTGTTCATGTGTTTGTATTTAGTCCCTTCAACCAATAATAAAGCACTTGCTTTGTTTTTTTAATCGCACAGGGCTGACAGCGCAATAGTGAATGCCAGCAAACTTCTTTTTTTTCTCTGTTGGCTCGGTACGAGATAGTAAACTCGTATCAGGCCCCGCTTCTACTGAATATCTATCCCGTTCAGCGCCAGCCCCGCGCCTTTTTCAACCAGCAGCTCTATTGTATAATGCCCGGCGTTGATCATTCCCTGGGTATTAAAGCCAACGGTATTCCATTTGCCCGGCCTGGTAAAAGTAAAGCGAACCTGCTCTTCCTGCAGCAGATTTCCATCGGGTCCTTTCAATTGAACGGTCGCGCTGATATCCGCCGCCGCCGGTGAATAGTATTTCAAAGTAATGGAATAGCGATCGGCCACACCAGTCTGTACCGGCCACCGTATACCTGTCTTATCGCTGCTGTGTACCACTACCGATTCTTTGCCATTGATGGGTTCTTTTGTTGCAGCACCTGTAATAACCGCAACATTGCTCCGGTAGCTGGTAATGGCTTTCAAATCATAAGCAGGCTGCAGCGCAGTAACCGGCATAATAATTACCGGCTGGTTGGCACCGGCAAATGGCAGCCGTATGGTATCATTCCTGTCAAATCTCTTGCGGTATAAAACATATTTCTTTGTACCGTTCTCACCTGTTTCAATAACAGTCTGCGTATTCTCATACCCCGTCATCCAGGGGGCGCTTTTCCCGCTGCTATCCGCGCCAATATATACGTCAGCCATTTCCGTAATGGTAAAAGAAATATCCTTGCCGGCATGCGCCGTTGAAAACTGCAGCCAGTCGGCACCAAATATATTTGGCGGCAGGGAATGGAAAAAAATATTGGTATCGGCAAACAGGCGGTTCCCGACATCGAGCCAATGGCGGGGCCATGCGCCTATGCAGTGGCCGATCAGCGAGGGGGAAGCTGCCGGCCGGATGCCATCCTGCAAAGAAGAAATAGCAATGGCCGATATGATTGCCTGCCCGGCTTTTACCCGCGGGAAAGAGAGCACCAGCCGGCCACTTCTAACGGACACCCCTACACTTTTTTTCAATGCCGTGTTGATACCCGCTTCCTTCCAGATATCCAGGTCTTTGATAACGGTTTCATTATTGATCGCCACGTCAAACAGCCGCATTCCCGCGGCATCCATACCACCACCGATGCCCAGCCAGGGTTCAATAAAATACAGCTCTACCAGGTAATCGCCATCGGGCACAGGAAATTCATAGTCCAGCTTATCCCTGCCATACCGGAAATCCTGTAGCAATGGCCAGTCGCGACTGCCTTTGATGGC
Source organism: uncultured Flavihumibacter sp. (assembly GCA_964245425.1). Taxonomy (GTDB): domain Bacteria; phylum Bacteroidota; class Bacteroidia; order Chitinophagales; family Chitinophagaceae; genus JACMLD01. The sequence continues at coordinate 25,269 of CAXTMV010000005.1, forward strand.
GCTGAACGTTCTGCGCTGACTGGCAAAAAATGCCGGCAGGCCGGTAAATTCGTTTGTCCAGGAGCGGGAACCGAAAACGGCCTGCGTGCGTCGTGAGACCTGAGACAACTGGGTTCGGTTCGAGCCAACAGGTTGCGATGTCACCTCCGGCACCGGTAAAGCCCGGTCGGCCAGCCAGGTATTGCCATGTATATCTGTATAATCCGGTCCGCCACAGTTAACGCGGTAAACATAATGATAACCGGTTGCCGGCTTTGTAATATCAGTGGCATTTGCATACAGCTGCTGGTAATGCGGGGCAGCCGGAAGCTGCTGCAAAACAAGTGTATCCCGGGCCGCTACTTTTCCGTTTACATACCCCACTGCGTATAATATATTATATTGTATTAACACCTGGTTCCATAGAAAATGGGTGCCCCTGCCCTGGTTCTTTTGCCTGCCCAGCGAGGCTGCGTTTAGATCATTGAACAGTTCCACTTCATCGCAGTTGGAATATACCAGCAAGCTGTCTTGTATGCCGGGGGTCGTCCACCGGTTGGGCCAGGTATGTGAAACAATATAGACCATGGGCGATTGGGCTGCCGGCGCATAATTGCTGCGGAACATATAAAAAGCATCGGTCGGCTCTTCCCAGGAGGTGAGCATGCCCTTATAGTTAACGGGTCCTATCCGGTCCAGTTCCCGCTGTCCCTCACCACCCTGTATCCTGCCGGGATTATCATGCGAGGCCAGCAACCAGAAAAACTGGCCTGCGCAGCTATCGCTAACGGATTCGGCTAACCGTATTTTCTTTTCCATCAGCTGCACCATGCGGTCTTCGCTCACCGGTCCGTTTGCCAGAAAGCCACCTTCGGTATGCAGGTCGATCGTACGCCACGCACCGTATTCACCTATCAGCACCTGCTTCTTGATATCCTGCGCATAGGTATCGGGGTTACCGCCATATGTGCCTGTCCAGTTCTGCGGCACATCCCAGTCGGTGCCTTCGCCCCCATTGCAGGTGGTTACCAGCCGTTGCGAGGAAGCAGTAGGGTCCAGCTGGCGGATCAGCTCTGTACATTCTTTTGCAAAATCTGCCGGCAATTTGCTTTCATTCTGCAATCCCCATAATACCAGCGCCGGATCATTTCTTCTTTCCAGCACCCATTCACGCAGCAATTGTTTGAAATGCGTTCGGAACGCCGGCGCATCGTACCAGATATGCGCAGAAAACTGAGACCACCATAACAAACCTTCTTTATTACACAACTGTCCGTACAACAGGTTGTGCGGCTGATGAGCATCGCGGAAAGCATTGAAGCCCGCAGCTTTCAGCCATTTTATCCTGGATGCGATCTGCTCATTGCTGAATGCATGGCTCTGGCCCAGCGCGTGTTCATATTCTGCAATACCGTTGATGAATACCGGTTTCCCATTCAGCAAGAACTGGTGGCTGCCTGTCTTCCAGCTAATGGTGCGAAACCCGAATACGGTGGCCGTTTGATCAATGAGCTTTTTATTTTCTGTTACCACAGATACAATATGGTAGAGATAGGGATGCGCAACAGACCATAGAACCGGTTCTTTTACCGAAAGACTGCTGGCTGGCAGGGTAATTGAATCGCCGGGTCTCAACGATTGTTCCGTTTGAAGGTTTGCCACTATTTTTCCGGCTGCATCCTTTACCTGCTGTTCAATACGGATGGTTCTTTGCTGCTGCGAATAATTTTTAACGGTGGTGGCTATAAATAGATCAGCCTTGTGTTGTTGAATATCGGCCCAGGCATGCACGCCAAAGGGTTCTATGCGAATATCCCCGGTACCTATTAAATGCACGGGTCTGAAAATACCCATGGGTTGTGAGCCTTCTGAAAAGCCGCGGTCATCTGAACAGCCGCCGCATACCCAGGGCAAATCTGTAATGCCGGAAGGGTGGTAAGCCCGAACGGCCAGCAGGTTATTACTGCCATCCGTTTTAAGTAGCAGGGTGATATCAATGGTAAAGCTTGTTCTGCCTCCGGCATGCTCACCCGCTTTTTTTCCATTTACATATATCGTTGCATAAGTGCCAACGCCCTCAAAAAAAAGAAAATATCGTTTCCGTTTTTCTGCTGGTTGCACCGCAAAAAATTTCCTGTACCAGGCATCGCCATGCCGGTTGCCGTGCAACAGGCGGCGATAGCCCTCATAGGCATCCCAGTTGTGCGGAACAGCCACCTGCTTCCAGTTCCTGTCGTTTATTGCAATCTGGTACAGGCCGGTATCCAGTAATGCATCATTACTGGTGGCAATACTCCGCCAGTTATTGCTTAGCACCTTATCTGTTCTGACCGGTTGTTGCGCCAGGCTATTGAACCAGTAAGAAAACAACAGCATTAACAGGCCTGTACTTTTTTTATAATTGTTTAAGTGACCCATCAAATAGATATACACCTGTTTTAATTGTTTGAAGAGCGATGGTTCTACCCTTGTATCTTAACAGCAATGGCATGGCTGCATGCGATATTATTTTGACCTGTTGCAATTGACTGTTGTGCCATTGCAGGTCTATCGTAAAGCCGCCGCGGGCACAAAGGCCTTTTACTGTTCCGTCGGGGAGGGCCGATGGCAGGGCTGGCAGCAGATCAATGTATTTGGTATGGCTCTGCAGCAGCATTTCAGCGATGCCCGCCGCGCCGCCAAAATTGCCGTCGATCTGAAAAGGCGGGTGCGCATCAAACAAATTGGGATAGCTGCCGGCGCTGTTGGCACCTGCCGGGCTTATCAGCATTTGTACCAGTTTATAAGCATGATCACCTTCTTTGAAACGGGCCCAGAAATTTATCTTCCAGCCAAGGCTCCAGCCGGTGGCCGCGTCGCCCCGGTAGATCAACGATTGCCGGGCCGCTTTCATTAATTCGGGTGTTTCATCCCAGTTGATTTCATTGCCGGGGAACTGCGCCCATAAATGAGAAACATGGCGGTGTTTATTACTGGTATCGTCTATGTCCTGCATCCATTCCTGCAACTGGCCATAACGGCCAATCCGGTTGGGTGCTATCTGATCATATTTTGCTTTTAGTGTATCGCGCAGCGGTAGATCAACCCCCAGCAGGGCTGCCGCCGCCATGGTATTCTTGAATAAATCGCGGATGATCTGGTGGTCCATGGTGGGGCCTGCTACCAGGCCGCCTTCTTCCGGCGAATTGGAAGGCGTACTGATCAGGTAACCGCTTGCCGGATCTTTGATCAGAAACGAATTAAAGAACAAAGCAGCCTGCTTCATGATCGGGTAGGCCCTGGTTTGCAGAAAAACTTTATCCTGCGTAAATAAATAATGTTCCCATAAATGATGGCAAAGCCAGGCCCCGCCCGACACCCAGATACCATGGTTGGATGCATTGATGGCAGCCGTGCCGCGCCACTGATCCGTATTGTGGTGCAATACCCATCCGGGTGCATGGTAATATTGCCGGGCGGTTTCCCGCCCGGTAACGGATAGTTCTTCCATCATTTTAAATAGAGGTTCATGCAATGCAGAAAGGTTTAGCAATTCTGCCGGCCAATAATTCATTTCCGCATTTATATTGGTGGTATACTTGCTGCCCCAGGGGGGTGTCAGCAAATCGTTCCAGATACCCTGTAAATTGGCCGGCTCTGTGCCCGGTCTTGACGAAGCGATCAGCAAATACCTGCCGTACTGAACGTACAGGGCAACCAGTGAAGGATCACCGCTGTGCGCAAATGTTGCAATGCGCTCATCGGTGGGCAATATCGCACTGTCTGCCTTCCCAAAGGCAATGGAAAATGTATTGAAATACTGCTGGTATTCTTTGATATGCGCTGCTTTGATTTGTTCATAGGTTTTGCCGGCAGTACTTTTTAAGGCATTGATGCAGGGTATGGCCGGGTCGGCAGATACATCTGCATAGGTCTTATAATTTGTACCCGCGGGTAAATACAATACCACTTCATCTGCATTGTTCACCATTATTTTATTGTCCTGCACCTGTAGCTTTCCGTTTACAGCATTCACCTGCAGATAGGCCTGCCCTTTCATTACCCCGTCTTTTACTTTCAGCGACAGCGAAAGGCTGTTATCGTTTAATTTGATGACGGAAGCATATTTATGCGGACTGCTCAACAGCGCTTCAAAACTGATGCTGGCTTTTTTGCTGGCGCTGAGGCGAACAACAATCAGTTGATTGGGCTGGCTCACAAAATATTCCCGTTTATAATTGATGTCTCCAACACTATAATAAGTGGTTGCAATGGCGGTTGACAGATCGAGTTCCCGTTTATACTCCGTAGCAGACCCTGTATTGGTAAAATTCAACCACAGATCCCCGAAAGGCTGGTAGTCTGCCTGGTAATGGGCAACAGCCGGCGGTTCATCACTTTGTACAAAATATTTCCAACCCCCGTTGATCGACAGGCGGGCATCCTCCTTTCCTTCCGGGTAAACAGCAATATGCCGGGCGGTATCTTTATAACCCAGTATGCCGCCTTTGTCTGTAAAATTCAGCACCAGTACCGCAATATTATTTTTACCGGCATGCAGGTTTTCTTTTGCAATCATATACTTCCTGGGTTCAGCGCTTTCCATGCTGCCTACTTGTTGTCCATTTACATAGGTGAAGTCCTGGTCGCGTATCCGGTTCAGATCAAGCAACATGTTTGTCGGGGTCCAGTCTTCAGGCAACACAAAATAAGTACGCAGCCATACAGCTCCATCCAATCCTTCAAGCCCCCTGGTCTCCCATCCATCGTAAGCAGGCACCTGCAGGGTTTTCCACTGGCTGTCATCAAAATCGGCGCGTGTGGGATCGCCCTTGAGTCCGTTTAGTGAACGTATTTTATTTACCCAATCGGATCGCTTTCCTTCATCCGATTTCAGACCCATGAAATGATCTTCCGCCATTTGTTCGGCTTCCTTTTGCTTACCGGCAAACAATAATTGCCGGATGCTGTCGAGGTAGGGCCACGCGGCTTTACGATTATAATCGCGGGGACCGCCGGTCCACAGGGTTTCTTCATTGAACTGCAGGTGCTCCTGCTCAATGCCGCCAAAAACCATGGCCCCGATGCGTCCGTTGCCGAGGGGCAATGCTTCTGTCCATTTAACCGCCGGCGCGGCATACCATAATTTCAGCAATTGGGCGGAAAGGTGCTGCATGCCGCAACAGCTTATTACCAGCAAAAGGAAATACTGCTTTTTTATTGGCATAAATAGATTCGTTTTATTGTGAGACCTCTTCTTTCTTTACTTCCTCACCCACATCAATAAGCGCAGTTGCCAGGTTGTTATAACCGAAACGTATGTTTTTTGTTTCTGCTCCTTTAATGGCAGCAAACAGAACGGTGCCTGCAAAAGGCCAGCAATTGTGCACCCATGCCTGCTGTGTATTCGACAATTGAATCAGCGGCATATCCGGTATAGGCTTTGCTGATTCCAGCCCGTCTATTTCCAGTCTCGTGCAGCGCTCGGCCTGAACAGCCGGACCAGTTTTTGACACAATGCGCACCTGCCGCAACGCAATATCTTTTGCATTACGGATGCTGATGCCTTCTGCCGCCTCAAAAACCATGTCCTGGAAACTGGTTTCCTGTACAGGCATCTCATCGAGGCCGTTAATATAGATGGCCTGCCGGGTAGTGGCAGTAATATGGCTAAACCGGATATTCCTGAACTGCGGTGTTCTTTCACTCACCGGCTCCGGTTTCATTTTTGAATATTCCATATCCAGTACAATGGCCTGCTCCTTTATGTTCTTCATCACAATATTATCTACCCGGATGTCTTCTACTACCCCGCCCCGTCCACGCGCTGTTTTTATGCGTATGCCCCGATCGGTGCCATCAAATATACAATTGCTGATCACTATCTTTCTGACATCGCCGCTCATCTCGCTGCCAATCACCACACCCCCATGACCGTTCAGCATCGTGCAATTGCTGATGGTATAATCTTCCGCGGCAGCGGCCTTTGCCCTCCCAGGTACATCCTTGCCAGACTTGATGGTAATGCAGTCATCGCCCACACTGATATGGCAATTACTGATGTGTACATACTTGCAGGATTCCGGGTTGATACCGTCTGTATTAGGCGATTTCGGATTGTTGATGGTAACGCCCGTAACCGTTACGTTTTCGCAAAATTCAGGATTCACCGTCCAGAAGGGCGATTGGGTAAGCGTAATGCCTTCGACCAAAACATTTTTGCAGTACATGAATTGTATAAATGGCGGGCGCAAAAAACCGCGCTGCATCAGGTGGGCGTCGTCCGGCAATAGTATTTTTTTGTTAAGGCTGTCGAACAACAGCTGCCATTTGCTGCGGGGCTGCCCGTCTTTATAGCCTTCCGCAAAATCCCACCATTTTTTTCCGTGGCCGTTTACAGTTCCCCTGCCGGTAATGCTAATGTTTTCTGCCCTGTAGGCATAAAACAAAGGCGAAAAACTTTTTACATCCACGCCTTCAAAACGGCTTTCTACCAGCGGAAGGTAATCGTCAAAATCATCACTGAAATGAATTTCTGCGCCTGCATCAATAAAAACGGTGATATTACTAACAAGATGTATGGCGCCCGTAAGGTATTTGCCGGCCGGAAAATAGACCGTGCCGCCACCCGCTTTTGAAGCAGCAGCAATAGCTTTGGCAATGGCAGCGGTGGCTTTTGCACTGCTGTCTTTTTTGGCACCATAAACGGTTACATCGTACCATCGCTGTGCCTGTACATTAGCCATCATAAGCATGAACAGTAAAAAAACAAGGTTCTGTTTCATAAACATTTTAATTTTTTTCGGCTGCTGCGGCAGCATTATTCCATCATCAGCTTATTTATTTGTTCCTGCGCAGGCAATTCGCCGGCCTACCTATTTATAACATGAACCACATGATTCACATCAGTCCTCAAACAGCCAGTCAATTTCGCGCTGGCTTCCATTTTCTGTCAGTCCTGCATCATATACATGCAATGGTTGTGCGCCATCTGCAAAACCGAGTAAAAGGCAGATTCCTTTTGCCAGTTGCAAGCTGTGTTTTCCGGCTGGAAAGCTATAGCTGTGCACATTTACCGCAGGCATTCCTTTTATGACGATTGCATGGGCGATTTTTATTTCTGCCTGCCCGTATTCATTGGCACCTGCATTGGTTTCCAGTTCCGGCGCTTTCAGGTACAGGGCTGTCTTTGAAAAGGCAGGATCCTTCCCATTAAAAAAACCCACCAGCAGTTTCACCGGCTGCGTGCAGGTAAATGCTATATGGGTGCCCTGCTGCAGCTGGTCGCTGACACTGCAGGTGAGTCCCTGCAATCCCTTCAATTCATTTGCTAGCGCTGCAATGGTAAAAGAAGTATCTGAAAATATTTTTGCCGCACTGTCTGTTGTATACCGGCCGTTTACCGGATTTATTACAGATACTATCGCCGGTTGCAGCCTGGCAGTTGGCAGCCTGGCTGTTACAGGTTTGTTGCGCAGGGAATCAACGGCCCTGTTAAAATGCAGCCATTCTTTCTCATACAAAGGGTACAGCTCCGCCCAGGTTTTGAATTTTCCTTCTGCGCCCCGGATGGGTATTTTCCGTTGCGGTGTCTGCATGCTGTTTGCATAGAGGTAACGGCTTTTGGTAACCTGCACCAGGCTGTCGTAATACAACAGGCTTTCTTTCAGCAGCGGGAGTGCCATTTCCAGATCCTGCACGTTATTGGAATATTTGTACCGAAGCACCTGTAAGGCGGCTTCTGCTTTTGCGGCATAGTGAAAAGCCATGTAATAGGTACAGTAAACATCGTTTTGCAACCGGTCAAACTCGTCGCGGTTTCGGCCAATTTTTTTACCGGCTTCTTTCACGGCAGCCAGGGCTTTTACCGCATGTTGCCTTACTTCCTGTATTATTTGCACGGGTGTTTCGCCTTTGTGCTTTTCTCCTTTCCATTCTTTTTCGGCATACTGCGTCAGCATTTCGCCTTCCGGGCCTTCGCTTTCATATAACAATGAAAACAGGCCAAAGCGGTAAGGATTGATAAGCTGCGTCATAAACATGCCCAGTGAAAGGGTTTGCCGGTTGCCGTCCGTAATGCCGAAGCGGCGCAACAGTTTAGGTGCTATTTCACCGGATTGTTCGCAGGCATCTAATAATTTATGACCTGTTTCCAGGTCAGATCCGTATTTATCTGCCAGTAAGCTACTCCAGTAAGTTATTTCATCACGTCTATCCCTATGCGCTTTCCAGGCATAGCGGCCCCAGGCGGCATACCATATCCAGTCACGCGCTACCTGCAACAGTCTTTTGCCCCGAACGCTGTCGGCGCTGTAGGGCCAGTCCCAGAAAGAAGCCTGGGGATATAAATGCAAACCATTGCCACCCATTACTTCGTGCATGCCGATGACCGATTGCTGGATGAAATCAATATCGGCATAGCGAAAGGGTTCCAGGTTGGCCATGATGTGCACATTCTCTATCTGTACACTGCCGAGGTGGCTCAGCGTTTGGTGCAGGGCCGCCCAGCTGCCACGCGGGCGGGGGGTGGTAAGCGCTTCCCCGTTAAATTTTGCTTCGGTATATAAATTTTTATACAGTGGAAGGGCAGCTTTCATGACGCTGGGTGCATCGGTGTCATGCGCCCTCAGCACAATCGGCGGTTCTTCTTTTTTTCCCAATGCTTTCAGGCCATCCTGCACACCCGGTATGATGGTACGGGTAAACCATTCAATATCGTCGTTCCCTACACCTTCCATGGCTTCCCCCAGGCAAACCATCAATCCTACATTCGGGTATTTTTCTACAAAAGCGGCGATCGATTTTCGGGTATAGTCGGCTATCAGCGGAATGATCGGCCTTTCCCGGTCCTGGGTCTTTATATGATTTTTTTCAGCAAAAGGTTTGGATACAATGATATTGTAAAACATTTGAATGATCCAGATACCCCGACGGTCTGCTTCGGTTGTCAGGAACCGGTAGATCGCTTCGTTCTTTTTAAAAGTATCGTCGTCAACCTCTACAGCATAAGGATAGTCCTTTAACCGCACCAGGGAGGCAAAGGGGTGGCCATTCCACAGGTACAATGAATTCATGCGGTTGGCTGCCATCGAGTCCAGGTATTGAATCCACAATTGTTTATCATAGAACCAGGGAAATGTTTGCGGGGTATAGGGGTATTCGTAAACGGTACGGCCGGGCAGGTAATAAGGTTTCTGTAAACCAATACAGGTGCCGCGTAAAACCATTTCCGGCTGGTCGGTTACCTGGATCGTTTGTGGTAGTACAGGTGTAAGGTGCAGGCGCTGCGCCAGTTCCATACAACCGTACAATACGCCGGAAGGGTCTGCCCCGCCAATCAAAATATCATGGTTGGGCGCGCTGGCAATGGTATAGCCTTCTTTTCCGGGCAGGGCCGGCAGGGGCATTTTCCATTGTGCCACCTGGTTGCGCAGCCACGCATTATTTAATTCGCCGGTTACGATAGTAATGGGCTGAACGGCCTTCTTTTTCTGTTGTTGGGTAATGATGGTATAACCGGCCTGTTGAAGTGCTTTTTGCAAACGGTCGAATCCAAATTGCATACGCGGTGCAGCATGGGGTTGCCGCAATAATAGTATTGTTTTCGGCTGTGCCATGGCTGGTGCCGCAAACAGGAAAACAATAAAAAACATTTTTAATCTCTGTACCGCCCGTTCATTCATCGCTCGTATTTTGTATGACAGTATAACAATCACGCTTCATTTTCCAACCAATCGGGCCGTACACCGCCCTGCTCGCTGGAAAGATAAGCGGCTTCCACGCAGGCCATGGTATGAATGCCGTCTTCTACCGAATTGCCCGGTTGCGCAATGATGCCGGCTGCCGCCATCAACACCTGTTCCATGCTACCGGCAAAAGCATGCGGAAACCAGCTGCCGTTTAGCTGCATGGTTTGCCATTCGCTGCAAACGTCATTCTGTATCAGGCAGTACTGAAACAGGTCGGCTGTTCCTGCCGGGTAGTTTTTCAAGGCGCCCATGTCTATTTTTACCGCGCCGCGTGTGCCTTCTATTTTTATATACGATTGTTGCCGGGCCTCGCCGTAAGCATGACAGTGATTGGTAAGGATATTGGCCCTTTGTATGTTTCCATAATCCATAATAATATTGCTTCGAACAGAAGCCAGCGCCGTCATAGACGGATGCTTTGTTGTTTTGGCATACATGGATAAGGGGTTACCCCAAAAACTTCTTACCAAGTCTATATAATGGATACTGTGGTATAATATTTCTACCCGGGGGGCGGCGTTTAGGAAGGTCCACAAATGCCAGGGCGTAAAAACATTTACATTGATCTCGATGTCGGTGATCTGCCCTAATAAGCCATCCGCTATCATTTCCTTAACCCGTACAATAAACGGTGCGTAGCGCAATTGAAAATTGACTGCTGCCAGTATTTTTTTTTGCCGTACGATGGCCAGTATTTTTTTTGCGGCGGCCAGGTCTTCACCCATGGGTTTTTGCAGCAATACCGCACAACCGGCCGGCAGTTGTTCCAATACCTGCATCATGGCGCTGCCCGGTATGGCAATATCGAATACTGCGTTGGCGGGCGCGGAGCTTGTCATCTGTTGCAGGGAATCGAACACATGCGGAATCGAAAACCGGCTGGCCGTGTCTGCCGCTTTTGCCTGATCAATATCATAAATGCCCTGCACGCGGTACCCAGCCAGCGCATAGGCGGGCAGGTGAGCGGTGTTAACAATACCGCCTGCCCCGATGATATAAATGGGTGCTGCTGACATTTTTTTTTATTCCGGCAAGAATCTGTTTTAGTAAGGTTAAGTTACGGCATTGCCAATATAGTTTCCGTAGGTAAGTACCAGCACAGCTGTTATCAGCACCAGCAAGGCAGCCGCCAGCCACTGCCTGGCGGGCCTGCCGCAGGCCTTCCATTCTTTCATGGCCAGGCCTGCGATGGTACTGAACAATACCAGCATGACCATATGAATGGCCCAGCTGGAAAATTTATAATTGCCCATCCTTATATGACCCAGGCCATAAAAAAAGAACTGGCCATACCATAATATGCCGGTAATAATCGCCATTCCGTAATTTAAGGGGAGGCTGTTGGAACCCGCGTTGCCATATTGGTAAAAAGTCTTTTCTTTTTTGTGCAGCCAACTGCAATAGAAGAGGGTGGTTACAAATGCGCCGGAATTAGCAAACAGGTATATGATATTCACCTGCCATTGGCCAGCGCCGTACCGGGCGGCCGCATCTGCCAGTGGCTGCCCCTGGTCTATGGCGAATCCGTAAAAGGCAGATAATATGCCGGCCAATAAACAAAGCGGCAGTCCTTTCGACAAAGAAAAAGCAGTTTGGTTCTGTTGCTTTTTTTCCAGGTCTTTTTCTTTATGCCGGCCTGCTACCCCGCAAAAGAAGATGCCCATTGCGCCCATGGCTATCCCCGAAAGAATAAATGATGCACCATTGTTGTGAAGAATGCTGCCCAATGTGCCGTGTACCAGCGGTGGCAGCAGGGTGCCGAGTACACAACTGATGCCTACTGCAATGGCATAGGTAAGCGAGAACCCCACATAGCGGATAGCAATACCAAAAGCAGTGCCGCCGATGCCGTATGCCATACCCAGTAAAAAAGATTTGAGCATCGCCGCCGGGGGTGCTTCTTTTAGCACGATGGCCAATTGCGGAATGGTTATAAAGGCCACGATAACCGGCAATGCCAGCCAGCATACAAATGCCTGTGCCAGCCAGTAGGTCTGCCAGCTCCAGCCCTTTATCTTTTTTTGCGGTGTATAGCACATGGCCGCACTGGATGCGCCTACTGCATGAAACAATACCCCATTGATAACTTCCATAATGAATGCTTGCCGCCCCCGCTGTTATTATACTGTTAGATCATAAAAAACAGCTGCATTGGTATACAGTATTTTTTGCAGATCTTTTTCATTCAGCAATGATGATAAAACTGATTCATAGGCCTGCCAGGTGTGCTGGTAACTTGCTGCCAGCAACGATACCGGCCAGTCGCCGCCGCAAAAACAGCGGTCTGTTCCAAAATGTTCCAAAACAAATTCTATATAAGGTGCCAGATCTGCAGCCAATCCACTACCGGCATTACCCGCGGCAGTACCCAATCCTGATATTTTTGCATATACATTCGGATGCTGTGCCGCGGCCTTCATCCATTGGCCCCATTGACCGAATCTTTCTTTTGCGGCAATGGGCGGCTGGTTCAGGTGATCAAAAACCATCCGCAGGCCCGGCACCTGCCGGGCAGCCTCTATGGCGGTTTCAATATGAACCGGCTGTATGCCAACCATATCATAAGGTAAATCATACTGCGCCAGTACCTGCAGGCTTTCGATTACGGCCGGCTGCAACAGCCAGCGCGGATCTTTTTCGTCGTGCACCTGGTGCCGCACCCCTTTAAAATAAGGATCGGCCAGGTACTGTTGTTCCAGCAATTGCCGAGTGCTGCCGGGCTCCGTTAAAGGCAACCATCCTACAATACCTTTTATCCATGCATGGTTCCTGGCTGTTTCCAGCAGCAAGGCCGTATCTTCCGGGTTGCCTGCTGCCTGTACCAGCACACCGGCCGTTACTGCTGTTTGACGACGATCCGGTTCCAGTTCCTGCAAGGTATAATTGCGGTGCAGAACAGACGTATCGTTCTGCAGCCAGGGATAACTGGCCCTTTTCAAATCCCATACATGAACATGTGTATCGATGATCGGCTGCATATGATCCAAAAATCAAAAGTCAACATTCAAAAAGACGTGGCTAGGTGGAGCGGGCGGAATGTTGAGGTGTATTGAAAACTGATTTAAAACAAATCTTAACATCTTGCCATCCCAACATCAGCCATCTCATTATTCTACCTTATTCGCATGTACCACATTTGCTTCCAGCCCAAACTGGTATTCAATGTCCGCATTGTGCTCGCCCAGTGTAGGTGCCCCTCTTTCGGAAGTCAGTGTTTTTCCGTCTACCCTGATGGGACAGCGGGTAGTGGTAACAGTTAGCCCATTGGTGGTTTTTACCACTATTTCCATGTTAAGTAAGCGGTACCCTTCCTGTTGCACCAATGTATCATAATCCATTACGGGCGCACACCAAACATCTGCTTTCTCCAGCACTGCCAGCCATGCTGCGGTGGCGCCGGTCTGCAGGTGCTGGCCCAGTATCGTTTTAATCGTATCCCGTTTTATAAACCAGTCGTTGCTGTCTGTAAAAGATTGCAGGGCATTACACTGCAGCAGCGTGGCCAATAATACGATATTGCTCATCGCAAGTGCAATATAGCCGTCTTTGGTTTTATAAATACCATAGGGTGCGGCAATATACGCATGGCCGCTGTTCACTTCGCTCCGCACGGGCAGGCGGTTGCCATCGTTATAGTAACAGGTAAGTACTTCAAACTGGAAATCCAAAATGCTTTCAAACATGCTTACCTGTATCAGCGCCCCTTCATTGGTAAGAGCTCTTTTGTACAGGGCGGCGAGTATGCCCTGTGCCACATGGGTACCAGCCATGATGTCTACCACCGCCACGCCCATGGGTGTGGGATCTTCGTTGTTGTTATTACTTAGCCAGGTAAGACCGGAAGCAGCTTGCAAGAGTAAATCCTGGCCTGGCAAATCTTTCCAGGGACCGGTGGTTCCGAATCCGCTTACCTCAGCATATACAATAGTTGGGTTGATGCGTTTTACCGATGCATAGTCCAGGCCGATGCGTTCCATTACGCCGGGGCGAAAATTGTGCATCATCACATCTGCTTTCGTCAGCAGCTGCCTGATTTTGTCCAGGTCTTCCGGATTTTTTAAATCGGCAGCATAACTTTTTTTATTGCGGTTGATGGCATGAAAAATGGTGGACTCCCCTTCTATCATGATATCGGAAACATAGAGCTGCCGGCAAATATCGCCCGTACCCGGTTTTTCTATTTTGATCACCTGTGCGCCCATATCGGCCAGGCGCAGCGCTGCCGAAGGGCCGGATAGAAACTGGCTGAAATCTGCAATGATAATATCTTCCAGTAATTGCATGTTAATGGTGCGGGTTTATCAAATCCTTGTATATTTTTTTATTGTGCTCGCCCACCTGGGGCGCAGGAACAGCTGAAAACAACTGGCGGCCGTTGATCCGGATGGGGCAACGGGTGGTAAGGATTGTTTTGCCAGCTGTCTGTATGCGCTGTTCCATACCTAATTTTTTATACGCTTCGTGCTGCATCATTTTTTCCCAGTCAAATACTTCCATGGCCCAAAGCCCTTGTTGCTGTAGTCTTTCTAACCAATAGGCGGTTGCCTGCCCCGCAATATGTTTTACAAGTATGTCTTTTATTTCATCCCTTGCCGTAAACGCCTGGCTGGCAGAAAAGGGATACAGCGCTTCGCAACGGATGGCTTTTGCCAGCACCGTAATATCCATCATGGCAAGGGCCAGGTGACCGTCTGCGGTGGCATAGATACCGTATGGTGCACTTAATAACGGGTGGCCATTATTAATATAACTTCTTTCCGGTTGTTTGTTGCTGGTATAATAGGTCGTCAGCAGTTCAAACTGAAAATCCAGCAGCGATTCCAGCAGGCTTATTTCAATAAGGGCGCCAGTTTTTCTTTTTTGCCTTCTTATTAAGCCACCCAATATACCCTGCACCAGTTGCGCCCCGCATAAGATATCGGCGATGGCAATACCGAAAGGAACCGGGCCTTTGCTTCCATTGCCGGTTGTATAAGCCAGGCCGGTCATCGATTGCAGCAGCAGGTCCTGGCCGGGCCGGTCTTTCCAGGGGCCTTCTGCACCATAGCCACTAATGGCGGCATAGATCATCATTGGATTCAGCTGTTGTACGCTGGCATAGTCCAGGCCAATTTTTTCCATCACCCCCGGTCTGAAATTATGTATCATCACGTCGGCCTTTTCAATGATCATCCTGATATCGGCGAGATCCTGCGGATCTTTCAGATCAGCGGCGTAGCTTTCCTTATTCCTGTTAATGGTATGAAACAACAAGGAATTGCCATCTACCCATAAATCTTTGATGGATAATTTTCTGCCTGCGTCCCCGCTGCCGGGCTTTTCAATCTTAATGACCCTGGCACCCAGGTCGGCCAGCCGCAGGCCTGCCGAGGGACCGGAGAGGTACTGGCTAAACTCCAGCACAATTACATCCTTGAGGGGCAGCTCCATCGTCATATTATAATTCCTTTTTTTTCTGGATGGCGGCTCCGCCGGTAAATAGCATTCATTTCATCAAGTGCCATCTCCGGATCCGTATCGTTTAATAGACACTGTTGCAGCGGCCTGGCGGCCTGATCCTGGAAATGCAGGTAACCGTTATACCGGGGCCTCAAATAGCTGTTATTCATTACCGGTAGTGTATTTGAAAAAAAATCATCGGTCAGCTGGTTAGCTGCTTTGTTTTTCCAGGCCGCTCCATGGCCGGGCTGCCCGCCGTGCTGCACATACATGGTCTGCTGGCACTGACCCGAGGCGGCCCATGCTGCAAAATCGACGGCTATCTCTTTATGCTTACAGGAAACCGATACGGCCAAACCCGTTCCGCCAAGCGTGGTTTGGAGCGGCTTATCATTATAAGTTACCACCTGGTCATAATGAACCGGGTAACGGGCATATCCGATCCTTGAATAGTTGGAATAGCCGTAGGCGAACGGGCAATACCAGTAATCGTTGCCGGTGCTCATGCGCTCTGCTACGGCAATGGGATTATACGTAAACATTTCGCGATGCAGCAGGCGGTACAATTCTTTCATGGTTCGGATCGCCCGCAAGCCGGTGCCGCGGTCGGTTATTTCCGTGGGCTGAGCAAACAATGTTCCCTGTTCTGCCAGGCAAAAAGTATAAAAATTCATGAGCGTGTCAATAGGAACGGCCGGCAATGCAACCCGGCCTTTTTTGGCCAGGGCCAGCAGTTCCGCCCAGGTACGGGGAAGTACCACGCCATTGGTTTCCAGCAAATCTTTACGGTAACTGGCTACGGGCGCCGCTGCATCAATAGCCAGAGCCCATTGTTTTCCGTTGTATTCATAGCTCTGGTGCGACCTGCCTACTGAATGCGCTAACTGATCTGCCAGGTAAGCCGGCGGCAGGTATTCATCCAGGGGTAATACACAGCCGGTAACCGAAGCACAACCTACCCAGGGATGGTCAATGATCAACAGGTCGTATTCAGCTGTCAGCTTTTCTATCGGGTAATCGGCAAATTCCTGCAGGGTCCTTTTCTTCCAGCTTATTTCCACTTCCGGGTGCAGCTCCGTGTACCGTTGCGACAGTGCCAGTAAAGGCGTAATGCCGCGGCTATGGCCCCAGGTGATGCCTTTAAGAATGACTGCACACATATTATTATTGTTATGTTATAAGAGGCGTAAGACGTAAGTCAAACTATACGACGCTTACTCACGCTTCAAGCCTGATGTCTCCCGTTTCACGTTTCTCGATCATCAGCAGGTGCTCGCAAATCATGACCAGTTGCTGGTGCTGGTTAAACGCTTCCACCTGCTCGGTTACCAGGCCAAAGCCCGGCTTCTTGTGATCTTTTTTTGCGGTAACGGTAACCGTTACCCGAATGGTATCGCCAATAAAAACAGGTTTGGTAAAACGCAGCCGCTCATAACCATAGGTCATGGAAACTTCGTTAATGCTGCCGGCAGTAAGACCCACGGCAATGGTAAATACCAGGGTACCATGCGCCATTCTTTTTTTGAAAGGCTGGGTTTTACACCATTCTTCGTCCATGTGATGAGGGAAAAAATCGCCCGACTGACCGGCATGAATGACGATATCCGTTTCGGAAATGGTTCGTCCGCCGGTAAAACGCTGGTGGTTCAGTTCAAATTCCTCAAAATATTTTTTTTCGAACATGGCAGTTATCGGGCAATCGGTTTCGATGAAATAAAATGCGCTTCGCAGGCACATTATATTGAACCAGTAAATTAAAACAAGGATATTTCCCGGCCAATGTCAGGTTTTACTGTATTGATGGAAGATTTTACTATTTGATGGCCAGGAGAACAAAGAGAGAAAGAGAGGAGACGCGGCATTTGGAGCAAAGAGACAAAATTAGCAAAGGTTCCAAAAAAAATGCGGGCCACGCAACTACGCGGTCCGCATTCCGGAAACAGCCTGATTCAATCACTACAACCCCGCCAATGTTGCCGCATTGAAACCGTAAATTGACCCAATCAACTGCCTGATGGCATCGGTTTTTGCTTTTAGCTGGGCAACCGTACTTGCGTTTGTATTAATGAACTTGTAAAAATTAGGTGTAGCGGGTGTAGCGGCATCATACAGCGCCAGCAATTGTGTATACTGGGCATCCGTGATTATTTTTTTCGAACTGGTATTGTATTTTAAACCACGAACCATTCCAAGCGATTCCGACAGGGTACCATAAGCAGCTACCGCATCACCCGCATCGATATTGGCATCTGTTTCTTTCATTTCCTGCACTACTGAACCCGCGTTCAGTAATTCTATATTTTTTATGATAAGGTTGGCCTGGGTTGTCTTTGCTGCCAAATCCTGGTTGTTAATAGCTGCCCGTCCTAGTAGAAAAGCATTCATGAGAATGGCATTGGAACCATAGCCTGGGTTAATCTGGTTGCAGTAACTACCCAGGTATTTTGAACCGGTTGTAACGGTTGGAAAATTTACCGGCACGCCAAAGAAACCAAAAGCCTGGTCCCAGTTATGCTGCATGGTTGCGATATCAACTGAATTGCTTATCGAATCCGTCATATATTTATTTGCTATTGCAAAACCAAAAACACCATGCTGAAAATATTTTTTTACCACCTGGCTGTAGAAAACACCATTGGGCGACAACAGATATTTTTTGGAAGCGTTTACTGAACTGGCGGCTACGCCTGCCGTTCCCGGTTTGGCGCCAACGGTAGACTGGCTGTAAAGACCAATACTGTCAAAAGCGGCGTTCATATCTGTAACCACCGTTGCCGGTGCATAGGCAGATAATTTCAGGCCCGAGGCATTTAGTTTATAAGAAGAATCGGTAAAATAGTTGTTCACGTTGTTAAACATATCCTTCAGTTTCTGCGCGCTTACTACGGTACCCGAATTATTGCCCAGGTTGATTGCGGCACCAATCTGATCGGCCATCAATAATAATTTGGCCTGGTTGCTATCATTAACATTGGCAAAACTGTAGGTGGAGGGAACCGTATAATAGACCGTATTGGTAACAGTATCTTTTTTACAATTAACCATGAATAAAGACGTGCCTGTTATCAAAGCCAGAGAAAGAATTTTTTTCATTTTTTGCTGTTTTTATCTTTTTACAAAAGACGAATAATAACATAATGAAACATAGCGCAATCAGGAAATTGATTTACCCAATCGGGAAAACACAAACAAGCAATAAATAATAGGAAAATACAGGACGAGATCGATTTAAAAGAAAGTTTTGTTGCCGGGATAATGCGAAAAAAAGATGGGCACCTGGAAGAAAAGATTTTTAGCGGTGCGGGTCATTATAAAAAATAAAAGCGGGAACCTACCGATAAAGTAAAGTTCCCGCCCGGTGGAGAGTATCGGGGTCGAACCGACGACCTCTTGCATGCCATGCAAGCGCTCTAGCCAACTGAGCTAACCCCCCTTTTGCGGAGTGCAAATATAGAAGATTTTGGTATAGCGCCGCAACTGCCAAAAACATTTTTGGCCCCCCTTTGTTGTAATTTTATATTTTCACCACTTCAAACCAAGTTTTCATGAGCGTCTGGCAGCAACTGGCAGAATACCTGTACCTCAAAAAAAGAGATCCCAACGCCCCCAACAGCGCCTGGATGAAATATATGCATGGTATTAACCGCATCAGTATTTTCATGTTCCTGCTGGCACTGATTGTTATACTAATAAAAATACTTGTTTTTAAACGGCATTAGCAGTAGCCATTTCCAGTATATAGCGGGCGGCATTGGCAGAGGCATTGCCTCCTTCACCCAGTTTTTGTTTCAATTGCCGGTAATCTGCCTGCAACTGGCTTTTCCGGGTAGGATTAAAAAGCAGGTCGGCCAGTTCTTTTTTCAGGTTTTCAGGCGTTAACGCATCCTGTATCAGTTCTTTTACCACCGGTTTGTCCATAATCAGGTTTACCAATGAAATATATTTTACCCTGATCAGCCTTTTACCAATCTGGTAAGAAATATGGCTGCTTTTATAACAAACCACTTCCGGCACCCCAAACAAAGCTGTCTCCAGCGTGGCGGTGCCACTGGTTACCAGGGCTGCTTGCGATTGCATTAACAAGGTATATGTTTTACCGCTTACTGCAGACACGTTACGATATGGTTTCAGCAATGCTTCATAAAACAGTTCTTCCAGGCCAGGTGCCCGCGCAACAATAAACTGGTAATCCGGAAAAAAAGCCGCTACCTGCAGCATAATCGGTAGTTTCTTTACAATTTCCTGCTGGCGGCTGCCGGGCAAGAGGGCAATAACAGGCTTGTCGGAAAAAGGCGGCGCAGGAGCTGCCTGTCTTTGCTGATTGATAACTTCTACCAGCGGGTGGCCTACATATTCGGTGGCATAATCCCATTTCTGGTAAAAGGCTTTTTCGAAAGGCAGGATCACCAGCATTTTATCTACTGACTGTTTGATCTTTTTGACCCGGCTTTCCTTCCAGGCCCACACCTGGGGCGAAATATAATAAACCACTTTCAGCCCCTGCTGCCGGGCCCAGCCCGCTATCCGCAGGTTAAACCCGGGATAGTCGATCAATACCAGGACATCGGGTGCAAAAGCCAGTATGTCTTTCTTGCAAAACCGTATGTTTTTCAGAATAGCGGGCAGGTTTTTCAGCACTTCCACAAAACCCATAAAAGCAAGTTCACGGTAGTGCTTTACTACTACAGCGCCCGCCTGCTGCATCAGGTCGCCGCCCCAACTGCGGATCTCCGCCTGTTCATCCTTTTTCTTTAATTCCTTTACCAGGTTGCTGCCATGCAGATCCCCAGAAGCTTCTCCGGCTATGATATAATATCGCATTCCCTATTGCTGTGTTTTGCCACACAAAGAAAGTGAATAAATAATGGGTGGGTCGCCCTTTTTGGGCGGCTCACCCTTCTATTTGGGCGCCCGCCGGTATACAAACAAGGTAACCAGTAAAAAGATCAGGTTGGGCAGCCAGGCTGCAATGAGGGGTGGCAGGTTGCCCTTGCTGGAAAAAACAATGGAAAACCGGTCCATGATAACAAAAGTGGCCGCCGCCACAATACCGAAAGCCAGGTGCAGGCCACTGCCGCCACGTGTTTTACGGCTGGCCACCACCGCGCCCAGCAGCGTTAAAATAACCACCGAAAAAGGCGTGGCAATGCGCCGGTAAAATTCTACTTTATACGTATTAAGACCCTCGGTTCCGCGCAGTTCTTCCTGCGCAATAAATGACTGTAGATCCGGTGAACTGAGTTTATCTTTCAGGTATTCATCGCGGCGAAGGTCTTTTGGCGCGATATTGAGTTTCAGGTTCATGGCAGGCACCATCTTCACCGTTTCGTGAATACCGTCGATGGTTCTTTCAATCGCATTTTCCACCTTCCAGTCTTTTTTTAGCGAATCCCATTTGATGGATTCACCGCGCAGGTTATAATAAACTTTATTCCCTTTTATTTTCTGCAGGAAAAAGCCGCTGGAAACTTTACTCACGGTGTCATAATAACGGATAGCCACATACGTAGAAGGATCCGATTTCAGGTAAAAAGTGGTGTTGGTAGGCTGGCCTGCATAATAGGAACTGTTATTATCGATATAGCGCATTTGGAAATCGCTGCGGATATTATTTCCTTTGGGAAAAACATACATATTGCAGTAATAAAGCAAAAAACCCAGCAGGATACCGCCGATCAGATAAGGGCGTAAGAAGCGGCGGTAGCGCACCCCATTGGCGAGGATGGCTACAATTTCCGATCGGCCGGCCAGTTTAGAGGTAAAATAAATAACCGCTATAAAGACCATGAGCGGAAAGATCATGGATATAATAAACGGTACGAATCCGAAATAATATTTTGTTACGATCTGAGAAGTGCTCAGTCCTGATTTTACAAAATCATCTGCTTTCTCGCTTGTATCAATTACCACAGAAATAACCGTTAGCGCCAGGATGGTAAATACAAAAGTGATCAGGAAGTTCTTGATTATGTAACGGTCAATGATTTTCATTAAAGCGGTATCTGCTGGTCTGAACGTTCAAAAATAAGATAAAATTTGTTGTGGATAAGTTATAGCCATCAGCCTGCTGACTGCCCTTAACCGCCAACCAGAATAAAAAAATTTCAATATATTTGGCGTTGATGGGTATTGCGGCAGCATCGACCCTGTTCCTATTCCTAAAAAACCGGTGGCCCGTTTATCTTTTGTTGCCGCCGCTATAAAGCAGCTTTTATTGTCATAACCTGATTAAATATCTATTAAAAAACCACTACTGCATTGCCCCAGATAAAACTATCTTAATGAAAAAAAGCGGTTCTTCAGGATCAGCACGCGCTTCTTCTGCAACAGACCCGGGGGCTTCCCCTTTCATTGTTCAGGTAAAACGCTACCGCTGGGCAATTTCCTGGTGCCTGTTTCATCTGTGCGCCTTATTCCTTTCTTACCACGAGGTTCGCTTTTTCAATTCAACCGGTGAACCCAAAACAGACAAATTCTGGCCATTCGTAAAATTCACTTACCCTTATTTTTTGCCAGACGATAACACTACGTACGTTAAGTTCAACGGATTCTTTACCCAGTACGACTGGACAGAATTCAGCTTTTATGTAGGCGGGCTGCTGTTTATCATATTACTGGTGCATGTTTACCGCAAATCGGAGGATTAGACGATGGCCGGTGATTACTGGTCAGTAATCTTTTGCATCGCCGACTATACAGACTAATAACTATAGCCTGTTTTTCAATATCGGAACCAGTTCATTTTTCCAGCGGAGGAAATCACCCTGCAGAATATGTACACGGGCTTCTTTTACCAGCCACAGGTAAAAAGCCAGGTTGTGGATGCTGGCAATGGTAAGCCCCAGTATTTCCTTCGATTTTAGCAGGTGCCGCAGGTAGGCCTTGCTGTAGTAATTACTTAATTCTGCGGGGATGCCATCATCGATCACAGAAAAATCCTTTTCCCATTTTTTATTGTCGATATTGATGATGCCACGGCTGGTAAATAACATGGCGTTCCGGCCATTGCGCGTCGGCATTACGCAGTCGAACATATCGATGCCCAGGGCAATGTTTTCAAGTATATTCCAGGGCGTGCCCACCCCCATCAGGTAGCGGGGTGCCTGCACCGGTAGTATGCTGCAGCAAAGCGCAGCATACTCATACATCATCTCTTCGGGCTCACCTACACTTAATCCGCCAATGGCATTGCCCGTGGCATTTTTCGATGCCACCCACTCGGCAGAAGCCCTGCGCAGATCAGGATAGGTGCTGCCCTGCACAATCGGGAACAGGTTTTGCGTATACCCGTATTTGTCGGGGGTCTCGTTAAATCTTGTAAGGCACCGATCTAGCCAGTTATGCGTTAGCAGCATACTTTTTTGGGCGTATTGATAATCGCTCGGGTAAGGCGGGCATTCATCAAAGGCCATCATAATATCGCCGCCGATGGTACGCTGAATATCCATTACATTTTCAGGGGTGAACAGGTGTTTGCTGCCATCTATATGGCTTTGAAACACCACCCCTTCCGGTGTGATTTTCCGGTTGGCCGCCAGCGAAAACACCTGGTAGCCGCCGCTGTCGGTGAGAATTGGTTTTTGCCAGCCATTAAAACGGTGAAGGCCTCCGGCCGCCTCTAGCACTTCCAGCCCCGGCCGCAGGTATAAATGGTACGTATTGCCTAAGATGATTTGCGCCTGCACATCCTGCAGCAGCTGCTGCTGCGATACCGCCTTTACGCTGCCCGCCGTACCAACCGGCATAAAAATAGGTGTCTCAATGGCCCCATGATCGGTTTGGATACACCCCGCCCGCGCCGAAGAAAAAGCATCGGTTGCCTGTAAATCAAATTGCAATTTTGCCATAAAAGGCTGCAAGATACGAGGGATTTGGGGGGATTTTGGGATTTTGAAATG
>CAXTMV010000005.1:48322-57348 GCA_964245425.1 uncultured Flavihumibacter sp.
CTCATCGAAAGCAGCAGCGCCCATTCTGCTCACCGGCGCCCCGTTAACCCGTTCCAAAATCAAAAAATCCCGAAATCAGCAATCATTATGCTATTTTCGCAGGCAATTTATACTGCCCTTAACCACTGATTACATGAATGTACCGGCCTTACTGTCTATGCATGGATGGGAGATCCTGTTTTACTTATTTACGGTCGTTACCCTGGTGCAACTGGGGTATTATGGATGGCTGTTCAGCAAAACGGCTTTTTACCAGAAAAAAGAGAAAACAGCATCGCAACAACATCCTGTAAGCATCATTGTTTGTGCCCGCGATGAGGCAGGCAACCTGGTGCATAACCTGCCGGGTGTGCTGGTACAAACCTATCCCACCACCCATGAAGTGATCGTGGTAAACGATAACAGCGTGGATGAAACGAAATACCTGCTGGAGGAATTGAAAAAAACCTTCAAGCACCTGCAGATGGTGAACCTGAACTACGAGGCGAAACTCATTCCCGGCAAAAAATACCCGCTTTCCATCGGTATAAAAGAGGCCCGGCATGAAGTGGTATTGCTGACGGATGCCGACTGTGTGCCGGCCTCTGAATTCTGGTTGCAGAAAATGCAGGATGGTTACGCAGCCGGTATTGAAATAGTGCTGGGCTATGGCGCCTATAACAAGAAAGCCGGGTTACTGAACAAACTCATTCGTTTCGAAACCTTTCATACTGCCCTCCAATACCTTTCTTATGCCCTGGCTGGCATGCCTTATATGGGTGTTGGACGAAACCTCTCTTACACAAAAAAACTATTTTTCCAGAACAAAGGATTTTCATCACTGAACCATGTAACCGGCGGAGACGATGATCTGTTCATCAATATGGTTGCCACCCAATACAATACTGCCGTGGTAATTGACCCGGATGCCATTACATTGTCTGAACCCAAAAAAACATGGCGCGAATGGATCGGACAGAAAACAAGGCACTATACCACCGGTAAATTTTATAAGCGCCGGCACCGTTTTTTACTGGGCCTGTATGCAGCCACTCATTTTCTTTTTTATCCCCTGTTTGTGCTCAGCCTTGTTTTTTTCGACTGGCGTTATACACTGACTGTTTTTTTGCTGCGCTTTATTACGCAGGGATGGATCTTTTATAAAAGCATGGAAAAGCTGAATGAAAAAGATCTATGGCCCTGGTGGTGGCTGCTTGATATCTGGATGTTTGTGTATTATCTCATCTTTGCCCCTGCATTATGGAAAAAACCACGCAAAACCTGGAACTGATCGTAAAATATTTTGCAGACTTTACTGCATCGCAGCTACAGCAGTTTGCAGCACTGGAAGACCTGTATAAAGAATGGAACAGCCAGATCAATGTTATCTCCCGCAAGGATATCGATAGCCTCTATGAAAAACATGTATTGCACGCACTTTCCATAGCAGCCGTTTTTGAATGTGCGCCCGGAACCGAGATCATGGACCTGGGCACCGGTGGCGGTTTCCCAGGTATTCCATTGGCGATTTTTTTTCCGGAAACCACTTTTCACCTGGTAGACAGCATCGGTAAGAAATTAAAAGTAGTAACGGCCGTTACCGAAGCCCTGGGTCTTAAAAACGTAAGCGTGCAGCATACCAGGGCTGAAGACATTAAGAACAGGAAATTTGATGCGGTTGTTTCACGCGCAGTAGCCCCCCTGTCTGATCTCTGGAAATGGTCTAAACCATTACTCAGAAAAAAAACAGCTGCTGCAAATATGCTCAATGGCCTGGTTTGCCTGAAGGGCGGCGACCTGGCGGGAGAAATTGCTGATAGCCCCTGCAGGCCGCGCAGCATAGAAATACACGATCTGTTCAGGGAAGATTTTTTCAAACAAAAATACCTGCTACATGTTTCCGTGTAGTGGATATATTACCACTTTGTGGTATTGTATACTAACACAAATAACCTCAACTTCGCAATATGACAATCACAGTTTGTATAGTTGATGACAACAAAGACATCCGCTCAGCACTTGAGCAAATTGTAATTATGTCTGAGGGTTACCGGCTGCTCGGAAGTTTTTCCAGCGCAGAGGAAGCCATCGAAAAAATACCGGCACTTAGCCCGCAGGTAGTACTGATGGACATCAACCTGGGCGGCATGAGCGGAATCGAATGCGTTCGCATTTTAAAACCCCTGCACCCCGATATTTTGTACATGATGTGTACCGTGTATGAAGAAGATGAAAAAATATTTGAGGCATTGAGTGCAGGTGCCAACGGTTATATCCTTAAAAAAACAGCACCCGGCAAATTACTGGAAGCCATCAGGGAACTAAGCGAAGGCGGTGCCCCTATGAGCAGCCAGATTGCACGCAAAGTGGTGGCGGCATTCAGGGGCAAAACCGTGTCTGACAGTCCTTTGCAAGAAGAAAAAAGCATTAATATTCTTTCTACCCGCGAAAAAGAAATACTGGAACATCTTTCCAGGGGTTTATTATACAAGGAGATTGCAAATAATCTTTTCATCAGTCCCGAAACCGTTCGCAAACATGTATATCATATATATGAAAAGTTACATGTTAATAACCGGGTGGAAGCGGTAAACAAATATTTTGGCCGCTAACAGGCATTTTGTTTAATCTTTTGGGCTAATAAATACACATCCCTGCATATAAATACCACTAAAGTGGTATTGTGGCATACCCGCTGAGTATCTACTTTTATACTGTTAAAAAGGGATGCTTAGTAACAAATACTGTAAAACCATTATAACCTTACCTTCTCACCTTACAGGCTTTTGATTATGAAGTAATTTTTTCTGCGTATGCACAAAGAACCGCTTCCCAACTAAATAAAACCGCATCAGTTGATAGCGGTTTTTTTTATTTCCGGGTACTTTCCTATTTTCTGACACGCATAAAAAAAGCGCCTTGCGGCGCTTCTATCGTTTACCATTTCAATTCCAGCTTATTGTCTTTCCGGTTAATGTCTGCCATCCGGTGACTGGCATCTATCTCTGCCACCGTAAAATCAGAGAGCCGGTGACTACTTTCGATGGTATAGGAAGGATTGGTCCAGTTCCATTCGTCGTACACCTTTCGTGGAATGGCCGGATCTTCGGCTTCCTTGGCACCAAACATCAGGTTCATGGGTATATAGTGCAGTTCCTTTGTACCGTCCTTGAAGGTCAGCTGTACATCGATGGGCATTGGCATTTTGCCTTTGTTCACGAGGCGTATTTTTGTTTTACCCCCTTCTTCCCAAATGCTGTCGATGGCGTAGTCTATCGTTTTAGTGGTATTTACAAAATATTCCCTGTACCAGTCCAGCTTAATGCCGCTTGTTTTTTCGGCTACCTGTATAAAATCATTTACGTTGGGATGTTTAAAGCGCCACTGATCATAATAGTTCAGTAATATTTTGTCGCGGGCAGCGGTACCCACTATATAGCCCAGTTGCGCCATAAACAAAGCTCCTTTTGAATAGGCTGCATTGCTATACGCATAGTTGGTATTAAAATGATCTGCATGGGTGGTCAATGGCTCTTCCAGTCCGCTTTTCGCCAGCCGGAAATAAGACAGGTAAGAGTCACCCTCATCTTCCGGAATGGTATTGACCGCTTCCGTCAGGTTTTTATCGCCGGGGCTGCGCTGCAACGCTTCCTTATAATTATCGAGGGTTGATTTGCCATAAAAGAATTTGGATACCAGGTCTTCTGCATAAGAGGTAAATCCTTCATCCATCCACGCGTACTCGCTTTCATTGGTACCCATCATCATCTGGTACCAGCTGTGCATCCATTCATGAAAAACAACATCCGTGCCTGCGCCTTTCAATAAAGTAGCCATCGGGTATTCCATGCCGCCATCGCCGCCCTGTATAAAGGAATATTGCTTGTACGGATATTTGCCAAAGGTCTTGTCCATAAATGGCAATACCTTGGCGGCTTTTTCAACAATGGTTTCCCATTCTTCACGATAATTAGCAATGAAATTGGCGGCACTGTTGCCATATTGCTGTTTCTGCCGGGCAGAAAAAGCGTTGAACTGGCGGGTTAATGCTTCTGGCGATATCTTGTAAAATGCCTGCAGTACCATACCATCGCGCACGGTTTTGCTGATGTGTTTGTAGTCAGGGTCGGCAGCCCATACAAAATCGTGCACGTTCGGGGCAGAAAAGATCCAGGTAAGGGTATTACCGGCTGGCTGTGTTACCGTGGCACCGGGTGTTTCATATCCGTAACCTATCTGTGCGGGGTTTTGCAGATAACCGGTGGCCGCTACCATGTATTTTTTATCGATGGTGATTTTTACATCATAGTCGCCCCAGACGCCATAAAATTCACGGGCCACATAGGGCGTAGGATGCCATCCCTCGTAATCATATTCACACATTTTAGGATACCACTGGCTCATGCTGTAGCGAACACCTTCTGCATTATCTCTGCCGCTTCTTCTGACCTGCAGGGGTACCTGGGCCTCAAATTCAAGATCAAATGTTACGGAAGATTTTGGCAGTATGGGCTTATCAAGCACTACCTCAAGAATCGTTTCGTGCAGTTTAAGGGTCTGGGCTATGCCGTTCATCTTAATCCACTTTACTCTCTGGTAGCCGATTTCATCGGGCTGCAGGTTCAGGATGCGGTCGCGCACCCGTCCGTCCCAGTCCGGTCGGCCATTCACATCTGTCTGGCCCAGTACGCGGCTGCGGTTATCCATCATGCTGTTGGGCTGAAAAGCATTCCAGTACAGGTGGTAAAACACCCTGCCCAGCGTATCGGGCGAATTATTGGTATACACTAATTTTTGCTTTCCGCTGAAACGGTTGGTCGTTACATCTGCCGTAACATCCATATTGTATTTGACATGTTGCTGCCAGCGGCCGGGCTGGGCGTTGGCCAACAGGGAAGAGAGCAGCAGCAAGAAGCCTGCGATTTTTTTTGTCATGCGTACCTGGTTTAGAAACGGTATAATCCTGCAAATAAAGGAAAAATGTGGTAAATGTAATAAATGTGCTAATATGCCAGTTCCTTTGTCTGATCGGTAGTACAAAAGAATTGGCATATTAGCACCTTCACTATATTAGCACATTATTTTTTATATCGTTATCGCGTCTTTTACCAGTTTACCGTCTTCGTTAAAATACAGGTATTTTTTTTCTACGCCGCTTTTTCTTACAAACAGGCGGTATTGTACCACCTCGTCTTTGTTTTCGATACGACTTACGGTTTTAAGATCCCAGGCCGTGTACTTACTCTTTCCAAAACCATCTTTTACAGATGCGGGCAAAGCATCCTCCTCTATTTCTTTTTCCGTCTGTTGCCATTCGCCTTTATTGCTGAATTTTGATTCATATTTCACGCCGTCCATTTCATAACTCGCCTGGAAGCCGGATAATTTATCCTTCCATTCTACATTTTTTGTATCCGGGTATTTTGCTTTAAAAGCTTCCGTCACTTCTGCGGGTACTTTTCTTAACTGAGCCTGCAGACCATTGCAGGCAGAAAGAATAACCAGTGCGGCGCCTATCATCATTACCTTTTTCATTGCTATTCAATTTAAGATGGGTGATTTTACATCAGCTGAACAGGTTTAAATAATCATGCCAATCCGGGGAAGTCATGAATGGGCTAATGTGAAAAATGTGCTAATTCATTCGCTGGCCAAGCCATGCAGATCAATTAGCACATTTACCACATTTTTCACATTAGCATTAATCGCGCCCCGCCACTACAATAACAATTTCTCCTTTCACTTCTTTTGTTTTAAAATGTTCACAAACCTGCTGTAAGGTTCCCCGGGCATTTTCTTCAAATAATTTGGTCAGCTCGCGGCTTACACTACAGGATCTTTCTGACCCAAAATAGCTGATGAAATCCTGTAAGGTCTTTACCAGCCGCACCGGCGATTCATAAAAAATCATGGTGCGTTCTTCGGCAGCCAGTTGCTTGAGCAATGTCTGGCGTCCTTTCTTTAAAGGCAGGAAGCCTTCAAAACAAAACCGGCTGGCAGGAATGCCGCTGTTAACCAGTGCCGGAACAAAGGCCGTAGCCCCGGGCAGGCTTTCAACTTTTATACCGGCCCTGGTGCATTCCCTGATCAGCAAAAATGCCGGGTCGGAAATACCGGGGGTGCCGGCATCTGTAATAACAGCGATGTTTTTGCCGGCAACCAATTGGTCAACCAGGTGCCGCCATATTTTGTGTTCATTGTGCTGGTGATAAGGTGAAAGGGGCCTGTTTATGCCGTAATGGTTCAGCAGCTTCGAAGAAGTGCGGGTATCTTCTGCCAGTATCAGGTCTACCGTTTTTAATACGTCCAGCGCGCGGAGGGTTATGTCCTGCAGGTTACCGATGGGCGTAGGAACAATGTAGAGCATGCTGGTTGATCGGTTGATTAGTTGACTGGTTGAATGGTTGATCGGTAAATCAGTGACTGGCAAACGCTTTGTAGTGCAAAAACCGATCAACTGATGATCCAATCCACTAACCCACCGTTACCTCAAAGTATTCCATTACGGGGTTGGCGAGTAATTTCTTTGCTGCTTCTTCCGCTATTTGCCGGGCATCTGCTGCAGTGGGGGCATCTATCTGCAGGGTAATATTTTTTCCGATCCGGACATCCTGTACATTTTTCAATCCCAGATTGCTTAAACCACCCATCACTGCTTTTCCCTGCGGATCAAGCAGTTCTTTTAGTGGCATGACCGTCACCTGTACCGTGTACATCATTCGTTTTATTTTTGAGCGCCAAAGATAAGATAATGTAGGCCACGAATATAACCGGTACCGACATCCATTTAAAGAGCAGGGCGGCTGCTACAGCAATGACCAGCAATACCAGTTTTGGCAAATTACCCTTTACTGTATAATCTTTAAATTTCAACCCCATGATGGGCAGTTTGCTGACCATTAACCAGCTTAGCACAAGGATCAGTGTATACAGGAACCATTTATTGAAAATAAGGCTGTTAACCGCCGTGCCGAAATAACTATAGTTGTAAAAAGCGATCAGGGGCAGCGAGGCCACTACCAGGCCGGCAGCCGGAATGGGTACCCCCCTGAAGCCATAGGTCTGCGTAGTATCTATATTGAATCTGGCCAGCCGGTAAGCGCCGGCAGCAGCAAAAAGAAAAGCGGGCAATAGCCAGGCAATATTTATATCGAGGCCATTTTGCTGCTGCATATAAGAAAGGCGGAGAAACTGGAACAGTATAACGGCGGGGGCTACCCCAAAACTTACCACGTCGCTTAGGGAGTCCAGTTGTTTACCCATATCGCCGCTGGCGTTCAGCAGCCGGGCCAGGAAGCCATCCAGGAAATCGATGAAGGCGGCAATAGCAATGCAAATAGCCGCAAAATACAATCGCTCGGGCACGCTGAAAACAGTTGATAAATCATCATCCTGCTTTATGATAATTGATTCTGTCTGCAGTGCAAATACAATAGCACAGCAGCCAAACAATAAATTGAGCAGCGTAAACAGATTGGGGATTTTTTTCATAATTATATTGGCTGTTCCTCAAATGTATTACTATATCCTGAATAGCGGGGAGGCTTACCCGCGCATCAGGCTTTCTATATCGTCTGCTTTAATGGGTATATTGGCCATTAAATCTTTGTTTCCGGTACGGGTAATCCATACATTATTTTCAATCCGTATGCCCATTTTTTCTTCTTCAATATAGATGCCGGGCTCTACGGTGAGCACCATGCCTGCTTTAATGGGTGCTGTTTTAGTGCCCAGGTCGTGCACATCAATACCCAGGTGGTGCGAAATACCGTGGTACAGGTATTTCCGGTAAGCCCTGTTTTCTGGGTCTTCATTTTTTACATCTGCTTTTTGCAACAGGCCAATTTGTACAAAGAGGCCGGTAGCATAGTCGCCTACTTTGTTGTGGTAGTCTGTAATGGTGATGCCTGGTTTCAGCAGGCTTTTTGCATATTGATGAAGGCTGTAGCAGGCGTTGTATACTTCTTTTTGTCTTTTTGTAAACTTCCCGCTCACCGGCACGGTGCGGGTAAGATCGGCGCAATAGCTGCCGTATTCTGCGCCAAAATCCATGAGTACCAGTTCCCCTGCTGCGCAGGGCTGGTTATTACTTACATAGTGCAGGGTGCGGGCACGGTCGCCGCTGGCAATAATGGAACCATAGGCCGGGCCGCTGGCGCGCTGCGACAGGAACGAATGGAATATTTCCGCTTCAATTTCATATTCCATTACACCGGGTTTGATAAATTTGAGCAGGCGCCGGAAGGTGCTGTCCGTGATATCGATAGCCTGCTGCAATACTTCTATTTCAGGGGCGGTTTTAACGGCCCTTAGCTCGCGCATTATTTTTGCACTCCGGCGGTACTGGTGCAGCGGGTAGCGTTGTTTTACCTGTTCGGCATACCTGTAATCGCGCACCGCCAGGGTGCTTGCCTTGCGATCGTTTTCATTTGTATTCAGGTAGAGGGTGTCGGCCAGGTGAATCCATTGCTGCAGGAGGCCGTCCAGCACATCCAGCCATACCACCGTGGCTGCACCGCTGATGGCTTTTGCTTCTGCTGCCCGGTGCCGGTGGCCATCCCATTTCTCTTTTAACTCGTTGGGTCTTACCAGTACCAGCACTTCCCGGTATTTCTGATCGGGGTTGTCGGGGAACAGCACCAGCATGGTATCTTCCTGTTCAATACCGGTCAACCAAAATAAATCTGAATTCTGTTTGAATTTATAGAGGGCGTCGCCGTTGGAAGGCAGTTCGTCATTGCTGTTAAAAATGGCAATGGCATTCTTTTCCATCTGTGCAGTAAACCGTTTCCGGTTCTGTATAAAAATGGCAGGATTCAACGGCAGGTATTTCATGCAGGTGGTTGTTTTTTTAGATGGCCGTAAAATTATGGATTCAATTCCGATATGTATAATTTATGCAGGGCGGGTAGGCTGACGGCGAAAAGAAGGCATTCATTAATAAACAGCCGCTTCTATTGCAAAAAAAACATAGGGTAGGCCTCTTGAATCAAAGAGACTTACTATATTTGTATACTAACAAACGTTTGTATTTATATGATCTCCTC
>CAXTMV010000006.1:0-31233 GCA_964245425.1 uncultured Flavihumibacter sp.
CTGTATAACGCGATGCGATTGCTGTTTTTTTTTCCTTCACTACCATCCACGAATTACCCGCTTAAACAACTCCCTTTTCACGTTAACAACAGTTTAGCATCCTGCGCGTAAACTTGCTTTGCATCAATGATTCTATTGTATGTAGATAATTTATTCTTACAACACAATAAAACATAATGCAATGAAAACTTTACTTATTATGCTGATGACAGCAATGACCGTATTTGCCAGCATGGCCAGCAATCATTTTTTTATGCTGGAAGATTATTATACTTCTGCCGTGTTCACCCTGGTCAGCCTCTGCGCTGTTACGGTAGCCATCGGCGCCCTCAGTTCAAAAAAATGGACAATGGAGCGGTAGTCAGTAGCCCCGAGTCGATAGTAAGTAGACGGCCGCGGCGGTCTGCCGACCGATGACTATCGACCAAGGACTACCGGCTAATGACCTATCTTCGCGGCCATAAATGGAAAAGACCAATTTTATAGATTATATCCGCATATTCTGCCGCAGCGGCCACGGGGGTGCCGGCAGCAAACATTTTATGCGAAATAAACTTACTGCCAAAGGCGGTCCCGATGGGGGCGATGGCGGCCGGGGTGCACATATTATTTTAAAGGGCAATAAAAATCTCTGGACCCTTTTGCACCTTCGTTATTTTAAAAATGTGCTGGCAGAAGATGGTGAGAATGGCAGCAAGAACAACAGCAGCGGCCGGAGTGGCAAAGATATTATCCTGGAAGTACCTTTAGGAACGGTGGCCAGGGATGAAGAAACCGGCGCCGTGCAGGCCGAAATACTGGAACATGACCAGGAAGTAATCTGGCTAAAAGGTGGAAGAGGTGGTTTGGGTAATTCCAATTTTGCCACGGCTACCAACCAGGCACCTGAACATGCGCAACCCGGCGAAGCAGGTGAAGAAGCCTGGAAAGTAGTGGAATTAAAAGTGCTGGCAGACGTGGGGCTGGTAGGATTTCCCAATGCAGGCAAATCTACATTGCTCTCTTCTGTAACCGCCGCCACACCCAAGATTGCCAACTATGCCTTTACCACCATCAATCCGCAACTGGGCATCGTTGAGTACCGCGACGGAAAAAGCTTTTGCATGGCCGATCTGCCCGGCATCATTGAAGGCGCCGCCGAAGGCAAAGGGCTCGGACATCGCTTCCTTCGGCATATTGAACGCAACTCGGTACTGCTGTTCCTGCTACCCGCAGACAGTCCCGATCATAAAAAGGAATTCGATATACTCGTAAACGAATTGAAAGAATACAATCCTGAATTATTGCATAAGCAGTTTGTGATAGCCGTTAGTAAAAGCGACATGCTGGATGATGAACTCAAAAACGCTATCGAAAAAGAACTGCCGGAAAACATTCCCCATATTTTTATATCTGCAGTTACCCAGCAGGGCCTGCCAGCATTGAAAGATCTCTTGTGGAAGGTATTGAACCAATAAAAAATGGCTGGTTTTGGTAAAAGCTGTATCTTACTATACCCCTTTAACATACCAACACCGCCTATATGACATCGCTGACTGATCAACCCTGGCTGTTACGGACGGCCCTGGCAAGCCTGAAATTTGTTTCAAACCTGCTGAAGTCGCTCTGGCTTTTCTTTCCCTCCATTTTTTTTATTTTTCTCACATTTGCCTGCTTTATACAGCTCGGTCAGGGAAAAGACATCATTATTTCCTTTACTGAAAATACCCGGCGGGGCTATTCGCCCGCCGATATCGCCACCAATATTCTGATTAAGGCTGCCTTTTTTATCGCCATCGCTTTCTGGGTATATGTCAGCTGGTATTCTTCCCGTATCGTTGCCTATGCCAAATTGTACCGGCAGAGAACTTATGCCGATCAATTTAAACCCAGCCTGGCCGAGACAGAGTTCGGCACCCGCTATGAAGTGCAACAGCCCTTCCTCGAAAGCTTTCCAAGGCTGGTAGGATATGCCTGTTTTATCATTGTACTTTTTGCCATCAGCAATATGGTCTTCCCCGATTCCTGGGTTAAAAAACAACCGCTTCCCTGTATGGCGGTTATTTTACTGGTGGCAGGTTTATTGGATAAAAAAATGATCCAATTTACCTGTAATGAGGCAAACAGCACCCGCCTGCGCCGCTGGTTCAATATTACGGGCATTAGCTTCCTGGTCTTGATTGTATTACTGCAACTAACCGGCATCCTGAATAATCCTTATGTGCTCTTTGCCATGGTAATTGTAATGATGCTGGTATATGCCTTATACATCAACCTGCGCAGAAAGGTAATTGACGAAGGCACCGCGCCCAAGACCATTAACCCGGATAAAAATACCGGCATTACGGCTGTTATAAAAAGGGTCATGACTTTTATTCACGTAGACCACAAGGAAATCGGGTATTTTTTATGGTTCAATATTATTTGCATCGCCGGCCTGATTGTCTACATAGCTGTTATTATTTCCTATAAGATCTCCGTATCCTTTGGCCCGCTGCCCCTGCTGATGCTTGCCTTTGCCGTGCTGCTGGGTTTTGGTAACCTGCTGACCATCCTGTCGGTTAAAACGGGCATCAACCTGCATTTTATTGTTCTTTTAATGGCTGCTTTATTTGCCACGCCGGAAAATCATTTTGTACGTACCGTTGCCATTGATACAGCAAAGCGTGTTGCACCACCCGTTCCAAGGCAGACCATACAACAATATTTTACCACCTGGGTAAGCCAGCATGGCGGCATCGACTCTGCGCAGGAATACCCTTTTTATTTTGTATTGGGCAATGGGGGTGCCTCAAGATCGGCTTATTGGGTGGCTTCCGTATTGGGAAGGCTGGAAGACAATTCTATTACAGCCGGTAAAGAAAGATTCTCTGAGCATGTATTTTGCCTGTCGGGCACCTCCGGCGGAGGGGTGGGCGTGGCGGCGTTTTATGCGCTGCTCAAATATGCAGATAAAAAAGACAATACCCCCGCTTTTGAAACATCAGCAAAAGATTTTTTACGGCAGGACTTTCTGACGTATACCCTGGCCAGGTTACTGGGGCCGGACTACTTCAATTTTATACCGGTTGTCAATTGGTTCATACCCAATCCAGACAGGGTAAACGCACTGGAAACGGCCTTCGAACATGCAGAAGACAGTGCGCATTATAAACTGCATTTTTCAGATACCTATTTCAATGCCTGTGTGGCGCAGCAGGGATTGTACAATGGCCTGCCCATTTTATGCATCAATACAACCCGTGTACAGGATGGAAGCCCTGGCGTAGTTTGCAGTATACAACTGGATCCAAAGATCTTTGATAAGCGGGTGGATGTGATCAGTCTTTTGCCGGCCGATACCACCATTCGTTTAAGTACCGCTGCTATTTTGGGCGCAAGGTTCCCTTATATGAGCCCGGCGGGCCGGATAGATCAACCAACAAAAAAAGGATCGCGGAAAAATTATTTTGTAGATGGGGGCTATTTCGATAATTCCGGCGCCGGCGTAGTACAGGAAATGATCCGCGCCATTATACAAGTTGCTGATACCACTACCAACCCGTTGCTTCACAAAAGAATGCAGAAATTAAAAATAGTTGTATTGCATATTACCAACAGCCCGCAGGGCGATATTCCGATAAAACCCATTACGCCTTTTAAGAATGATATCACTTCGCCCCTGCTTACCATCCTGGGTGCAAACGATATGCGGCTCGCTAATTATATCTCTGATGTAAACGGGCGGCCCGATTCTGCAGGCCTGGCAAAAGCAATCTATTATCCCATCCATTTGTACAATGATCTTGATGAAAAAGGCGATACCTTGTCCAATGGCCCCTATGCAATGAACTGGTTCATCTCAGACAGCGTGCGCAATCAAATGGACCGTCGCCTGCTACAACAACCCAAACTAAACAGGATGCTGAAAGGTATGGCGCCCTGAGCAAGTCGATAGTCTTGCGCCTGTAGTCAGTCGTCTTTTGCCGGGCTGTCAGTTAGCTTTCCTTGTTTTAATTAAATGCTAAAAGCCAGGTGTGCACAGCTGAAAGCTTGCAGCTAACAGCTAATTTTCCCTAGGTTTGTGCAATAAATTTTGTACCATGAAGAAATATTTTGTAACCTTTCTGTTAACGATTGCCATCGCCTTTAAGACCATGGCCGATGAAGGCATGTGGCTGCCTTTGTTACTCGGGCAACAGGTATACAACGATATGGTAAAGCGCGGCCTCAAGCTTACCAAAGATCAGCTCTACAGCATCAATAAGTCTTCTATTAAGGATGGTATCATCATTTTCGGCGGCGGCTGTACGGGCGAAATCGTAAGCACTGAAGGACTAATCTTTACCAACCACCATTGCGGGTACGATGCCGTGGCCAGTGCCAGTTCAGTAGAACACAATTACCTGCGCGATGGGTTTTATGCCAAAAGCAAGCAGGAAGAAATACCTTCTTCCTTAACCGTACAGTTCTTACTGAAGATTGAAGATGTTACCAGGCAGGTAGATTCTGCATTGGGCAACCTTAAGGGCCTGGAACGAAGCCAGAAACAGTCCGAGATCATTGCCGATATCAACAAAAAATATTCAGACCCTGCCCAATTCATTGAAGGCAGGGTTAGCATTTTATTTAAAGGCAACCAGTTCCTCGTGTTTGTCTACCAGCGGTACAGCGATATCCGGCTGGTAGGTGTGCCCGCAGAAAGCATCGGCAAATTTGGCGGCGACACCGATAACTGGGAATGGCCGCGCCATACGGGGGATTTCTCTGTTTTTCGCGTATACATGAGCAAAGACGGAAAGCCTACAGCGTATGCCGCCGATAATATTCCCTTAAAACCCAAATACGCGCTGCCGGTGTCGCTGAAGGGTTACAAGGATGGCGACTATGCCATGATTTATGGTTACCCGGGTAGTACCAACCGGTATGAGACTTCTTATGGCATCAAACAAAAAGTAGACATCGACAATCCCGCACTGGTAGAGTTGCGCGATGCCCGCCTGAAATCAATGTTTGCTGAAATGAAGAAGGATCCCGCTGTTAAATTACAGCTGGCCTCTTCCTACGCCGGTATTGCCAATTACTGGAAATTTTTCGACGGCGAAAGTAAACAACTGGTTAAATACGATGTCTACGGGCAAAAGAAAGCGGCAGAGGCTAAATTTCAGCAATGGGCAAACGGCAAACCCGATTACCAGAACTTATTCAGCGACTGGGAAAAAGCTTATGCCGCCTGGCGGCCCCTCAGCAAACAACGAGTCTACCTGTATGAAGGAATACTTGGATCACCATTGCTTGCCTACGCAGCATCCTTGATGCAGGCAGAAGCGGCCATGGTAAAACAGGGCAGCAGTTCAGCCGATATCAAAAAAACAATAGAAGCGGCAGATAAAGCCCGCACCACTTTTCTTAAGGGCGAGGACAAAGCGTCTGACCAGCACATCGTTGCAACCGTTTTGATGATGTATTACCTGAACATCGATAAAAGCCAGCACCCGATCTCATTTTACGAAAGCTTAAAAGGATCTTATGGCGATTTAAAAGACGAAAATACTTATAAAAAATATGCAGCTGATATCTTTAAAAATACCCTCATTTTTGATGATACCAAATGGAAGGCTTTTATGACCAACCCCGATGCGGTTGTACTGCAGGCAGACCCGGCCTTCTCGGTAGCAAGCAGTTTTGTAAAAAATTTCCAGGGCAAATACCTGCCATCCTTCCAGGTTTTTAATACGGCGAATAACGAACTGGGCAGGCTGTATATGAAAGGCATTATGCAAATGGACACCGCTAAGGCAAAGAAGATGTATCCCGATGCCACTTTTACCATGCGCGTTAGCTTTGGCAACGTTAAAAGCTATAACCCCAGGGATGCCGTACATTACGACTATATATGCACCATGAAAGGCGTGCTGGAAAAATATGTGCCGGGCGACTATGAATTTGACCTGCCGGCCAACCTGCTGGAAAAAGCCAGGGCAAAGGATTTTGGTCAATACCTCGACAAAATAAAAAACGACCTGGTGGTTTGCTTTATCACAACCAACGACATAACAGGCGGTAATTCGGGCAGCCCCGTCATGGATGCAAACGGCAACCTGATAGGCCTTTGTTTTGATGGCAACTATGAAGCACTCAGCCATAAAATTGCTTTCGACAAAGACCTGAACCGCACCATTTGTGTAGACATTCGTTATGTACTGTGGTGCATCGATAAGCTGGGCGGGGCTTCCAATATAATTAAGGAATTGAAACTGGTAAAACAGTAAAATAACTGATGGCTGATGGAAGATGCCTGATTTGTTGAGCTGCCATCGCTTTTAATCCCGATGAGATGCTAAAACCCGTTGATAATTATTTTTTGCGGCAGGAGGAGCCGGTTAAAAGCTGCCTGCAGGCAATGCGTCGCATCATTCTTATGCATGATACGGGCATTACCGAAGCCTGGAAATACGGCATGCCCTTCTATTGTTATACCAATAAAATGATCTGTTATTTGTGGGTACATAAAAAATATGGCCAACCTTATCTCGGCATAGTGGAAGGAAATAAAATAATACACCCCTCACTGATCCAGGAAAAAAGAACCAGGATGAAAATCATGCTGGTAGACCCTGAAAAAGATATACCATTGAAAACAATCGGCCTCCTTTTAAAAAAAGCGGTTTTCTTTGCACGCAACCAATGAAAATAGTTATTTATATACTTAGGATTATTTTGGTTGCTTACCCGCTGATTTGCCTGATATTGTATTTCTCGCAGGAGAAAATGATTTTCTTTCCGCAAAAATTACCGGCAGGTTATACATTCCGGTTTGATCAGCCTTTTGAAGAGCTGCATTATACTACAAAAGACAATACGCTTTTAACTGGTATTCTTTTCAAAGCCGACCATTCGGAAGGCCTTATCTTTTATTTGCATGGCAATGCGGGCTCTTTACAATCCTGGGGTGCAATTGCAAAAACCTATACAGACCTTCATTACGATCTTTTTATACCGGATTATCGTGGTTATGGAAAAAGCGGCGGTCACATTCAAAACGAAAATCAATTACATGGTGACGTGCAGTTATTGTACGACAGCCTGCAGCAGCAATACAGCGAAAAAAAGATCATTGTGCTGGGCTATTCCATTGGCACGGGCCTGGCAGCCGCACTCGCTGCCCGCAACCATCCTGCTTTACTAATTCTGCAGGCACCTTATTTCAGTCTTACAGACCTCGTGAAACAGCATTTACCCATGCTTCCGGCTTTTATTTTAAAATACAAACTTGAAACAAATAAATGCCTGCCGGCCTGCAATATGCCAGTGGTTATTTTTCATGGCGATAAAGATGAGGTTATTTATTACGGGTCATCCCTGAAACTGCAAAAGCTGTTTAAACCAGCGGACACATTAATCACCTTACACAACCAGGGGCATAACGGCATGAGCGATAACCAGGAATATATCCAGGAACTGAAAAAAATACTGAATCGTTAAATTGAAAAATCAACCTCCAAAATGCCTTTGCGCAATAATACCACGCAAAGGCATTTTGAAGATTGATTTTTGAATGTTGAACCTATATCAATTGATCTTCGTCACATCGGGCTTCATTACAAACCATATTTTGCCCACGCCCTCACCTTTTGCATTGCCTCTCCTGGTACTGTCAGGCGCATAATAATAAAGTGGGCGGCCCCGATACGTAGACTGGAGGCGATTGGCTCCATTGGGACCGTCTGTGCGTGTAATGGTACCAAAATCGCTTTGTACCAGCAGAGAAGGCATTATAGCATTGGGCGAATAGAAGACAGGCCATGTTGTAATACATCCACCCGTACAATTGGCAGGCAGCGTACTCGGGCTGGTAGAATCTTTTCCAAAATAATAAAGGGTATTGCCGGCACTGTCCAGCAAAAATTCTTTGGTGGTGCTATCGGTAGTACCGGAAGCCACTACTTTTTTATCGCCCAATAACAAATTGTAATTTGTTTTCATCACAAACCAGGTATTCCCTACTTTCTCACCGCCTTTAAGCCCGGCAGCTTCTCTTACATTGTTGCCACTGGCATCTTTTGGCGCATAATAATACAGGGGCCAGCCTTTGAAAACAGTTTGTTTGCTGCCATCTGTATTGGTTACAACAGAAAAATCAGCTGCATTTAAGCCGGTACCAATGGTAGAAGCGCTTAGCAAAGAATCATAGAAAGGTGGCCATACAACTGCGCAGCCGCCTGTGCATTTACTGGCACCTCCATTTATATCAACCGCAAAATAATAGAGCGTAAAGCCTTTATTATCGGTCATAAAACTACCCAGTGTGGGGTCGGTGGCCAGTTGTACAGACGTAATTTTAGGCGGTGCCGCGGCCGTTGTACTTTTTGAACAGCTTTTGAATACAACGGAAAGGCATAATAAAATGATTACCGGAAAGGCATAGTAAGCCCTGCTGAAAAAAGGCGGTTGCTTTTTCATACAAAAAATTTTAAGATTAAATAATAATTAATAAGCTGCCTTTCTACGGCTGCATAGGTAACATGTAAAAATGATGGCCGTCATAGGGTAGTAACAATGTTCCGGAACAGGAAGTACAGGTAACCATGGTACGTGGCGCCGGTTAATAAGGATGCCTGTCACAAAAAAATAATTTTAATGCGTTATTAATTTACAGGCTGTCTTACTGATGCACCTACCGGGAACTCCTATGCACTCAGCATTTTTATATTTAATAGGCTTTTAACTGGTACTTTATAATAAATAACCGCAGGGGCGTTATGTAATGGCTTACCATTGAATTTGTGCACAAAAAAATTAACCAAAGTTAAACAGATGCGAAGAGCCGTTTATCCCGTTAAACCGAGGGGAAGATTGCCCTTCTCAGCTGTTCACCACTAAATATATTTGTATGAAAAGTCTATCCCGCACGCCCATTGCTTTACTGGCTGTAACAGGTTGTATCTTTTTTGCCTCCTGCCAGAAAACGTCTACGCCTGCCAATATTACTTCTTCAACACCCTTACAGGCGCTGATAAATAGTGATACCTCGCTTTCGGTTTTTTATGCGGCAGTTAAAAAAGCAGGTGACAACAGTTTATACGCGAGCACAGATTCTATAACGGTATTGATACCTACCAATTCAGCCTTTGCATTACAGGGTGTTACCGCATCAACCATTTCAGCCATGTCTATCGCCTCGGTAGATTCATTGCTTCGATATTATTATATTTCCGGTGCCGCACCGCTGGTATCGGGCGTTTACAGCTCTTATACCAGCCTGCTGGGGCCCACTGTATACGGTTATGGAAATACCGATGGCAGCAGCAATTATTTCAACGGCGCACTGGCCATTAAACAAACAGTGCCCGGCAGCAATGCATCAGTGTATGAACTCACCAACCCATTAACTGTTCCTGCCTCTTCAACGG
Organism: uncultured Flavihumibacter sp.; assembly: GCA_964245425.1. Classification (GTDB taxonomy): domain Bacteria; phylum Bacteroidota; class Bacteroidia; order Chitinophagales; family Chitinophagaceae; genus JACMLD01. The sequence continues at coordinate 9,372 of CAXTMV010000006.1, forward strand.
CTGCACTGATTGCAGCAGATTCTTCGTTAACCTATTTTGCGGAAGCCGTTCACCACACCGGCATAAGCCTGCTGCCCGTAACCGGCTGGAATACCATACTGGCACCTAATAATGCAGCATTTATGGCGGCGGGTTTTGCCACGCTGGGCAGTATCGACAGTGCAGATGTGAATACGCTTACCACTATTCTTCAATACCATGTTTTGCCCGGCCAGTATTTTACAAATAGTTTTATTGGCCTGGCTACCGTGGGTTCTTCAGAAGGAAACAGCATCAATCTGACTTTTAATGACGGCCTGGCGCAGTTTACAGGAACCGGCAATACCACTACGGCATCTATATTACTGGCAAACCGGGTAGCGGGTACCAATACAATTGTGTTCACCATCAGCGGGGTGCTGATGCAGTGAGAAATTTAAAATGTAAAAGTAAAAATTCAAAAGCCTTCGCCTGGGTAATCCCAGCGAACGTTTTTGAATTTTTACTCTTAAATCATTGTTGTGTTGGTAAAAATAGATTTTCTCAATAACATGTAAGTACACCAAAAGTGTTCAGCAATTATCAAATACAGGTACATGGCTTTCGACAAATCGACACCAGCGGCCTTTGAGATGCCTCGCTTTTAGCAACAAATTTTTTATTTACAGGCGTTGCTGAATCTTCGATTTAGCAACAAATCTTTTATTTTACAGGCGTTGCTGAACCTTCGGTTTGCGTCAGCTTTATTCTACAGCTGAATCATGTGTCGGCTGAAATACTTGACAATGCTAAATTACCTCCTCAAAGCAAAACGCAGCATCGAAAAGGCTGCGAGCGCCTGGCCGGCCTGAGGACGATCCATTAAAAGTTTATCCGGACAAAGTGCTTTTGAATATTACATTACTCCAGCAAATGCTTTTGCCTTTGCCTGTTTCATTTTACGTTTTTACTTTTTCACCGGGCTATTATCCTTCCATTTCCATAAATGCAGGCAGGCGTAGGTGCGGTAGGGGCTCCATTTTTTTGATATGCGCAGCATGTCTTCCCTGAACTGTTTTTTATCGGTCCTGTCCAATTTGTATATCTTAATCATGGCATTCTGCACGCCGAGATCGTCAATGGCAAAAACGTCTTCGCGCGCCAGCGTAAACATGAGCAGCATTTCTGTTGTCCAGCGGCCAACTCCTTTTATCTGCAGCAGGTAATTGGTTATTTCCTCATTGCTCATCTGCTGCAGTCGTTTCCATTCCATGCCCTGTTCTATCGCAAATTTTGCCACGTTTTGAACATAGCCCACTTTGGCATTTGAAAGGCCGATGCTCCTTAATGCAGCAAATGGCGTGTCCACAATCTGTTGGGGAGTAGGATGTTTGTCGTACAAAGCCAGGAAACGCTTCCAGATAACATCGGCCACCTTCACAGATAATTGCTGGCTCATAATAGAGCCGCAAAGATGCAGGTATACTTTCTTCCGGTTTTTAAGCTTAAAAGGCTCGCGGCCTTCCAGCAGTTTCTTAAATTTTTTATCTTTAGAAAGATGTTCGCTGTAATGCATAGTTGTCAGGGCTTTACATATTTATATATATATCCGCCAAGGCCGGTCGTCCACCCATGACTGGCATCTGTAAAGTGAAGTTTATATAATTCCGAATCCTTGTGAATGCTGCAAACCTGGCTGAGTGTTGTGCCGCCGTCGGTTGTTGTATAAATCTTATTGTTGGAAATCAAAGATCCATTGTTATTATCAAAAAAATAAAAACTGGTTGTGTAGGCGCTGGTGATCAACGTTTGTAGTGTTGCGCCGCCGTCGGTTGTTCTGTATATATTAAAAAAGCCGCCGATCCATCCATGCAGTGCGTCGGTAAATTGAATAACATAGTCGGGCATGGTAATCTTAGGGGCTGGTGTAACCAATGAACTACCGCCGTCGGTTGTTTTATTCAGCAAGCTGTTGGTAAACCATCCCTGGGTGGGGTTTAGAAAAAAAAGTCCCCGGCAGGCCCCGCCCGCTGCACTGCCGGCTATGTTCTGGAGTGTAGTACCCCCGTCTGAAGTCTTGTTAAGGCCGGGAGAGGTGCCGGACGAAGTAATAAATCCGTTATTGGCATCAAAAAATTGTCCGTCAAACAAACCGTTTACGACTATTTTTTGCCAGCTGCTTCCACCGTCCCTGGTACGAAGTGAAAAATGTTGGCCGCCGAATACCCAGCCATTGTTTGCATCCAGGAAAAAAATATTGACAAAATTGTCGCGCAGCGAATCGGGCAAAATCTTTACCCAGTTCAGTCCGCCATCTACCGATTTTCCGATATAGCTCGGGCCACATAAAAAACCAAGCTGGTTGTTTACAAAAAAAATATCCTCTAGATCATTGAGGGTGTCTACTTTTATGGCTTGCCATCCGGCGCCCAGGGTATCCGTTGAGACCGGCGGTGGCGAAGCAGGCGGCATGGTACCGGTATCGTCGTTGTGCTTGCTGCAGGAGGCGATAGAAATTGCAGACAACAATAGTAGCAACAGGATGTTCTTCTTGCTTTGCATAAGTCGGGTTTAAAACGTAAGGTATGGAAAAAGAAATAATTGTTACTAGCGATGGGTCCCATTCCATTGCCATTCCGGCCATAGGTGTTTGCTATCATTCAACGCATGGCGCCATACAGGAATCGATGCATGTTTTTATTGATGCGGGGCTTCGCTATACCAACAGTCTTGCCGGTACCTGCCATGATTTGTCAATACTTGAAATGGGGCTGGGCACGGGCCTGAATGCACTGCTGACGATTGTGGAAGCAGAGAAAAACAGGCAAAAGATTTATTACGAAGCCCTTGAACTCCATCCATTGGAAACGCAGCTATATACTGAACTCAATTATTGCGAACAATTGCAGCGACCGGATTTGCAGCCGTTGTTCAATCTTATTCACAGCTGCCCTTGGAACAGCACGGTCACCCTTTCGTCCTATGTCCGTTTCAGGAAAATAAAACAAGACCTGCAGGTTTACCAGGGCGCTGGTCTTTTCAACATTATTTATTTTGATGCTTTTGCGCCGGAAGTGCAACCGGAATTATGGACAGGCGCCATGTTTGAAAAATTGTACGCACTGACAGGAAGGCCTGGCCTGCTGACGACTTATTGCTCCAAGTCTATTGTACGCAAAGCGATGACCGCCGCCGGTTGGCAGGTGGAAAAGATACCCGGTCCACCGCACAAAAGAGAAATGGTAAGGGCAATAAAGAGATAGGATGGGTCGCCCTTTTTGGGCGGCTCACCCTTAAGCATATGGCGATCTTTTTCGCTTAGTCACGAAGGGTGGGTCGCCCTTTTTGGGCGGCTCACCCTTAAGCATGTGACGATCTTTTTTGCTTAATCACGAAGGGTGGGTCGCCCTTTTTGGGCGGCTCACCCTTAAGCATATGGCAATCTTTTTTGCTTAGTCACGAAGGGTGGGTCGCCCTTTTTGGGCGGCTCACCCTTAAGCGCATGTGACGATCTTTTTTGCTTAGCATTTGAAGGCGAGCCGCCCAAAAAGGGCGACCCGCCTTGAATTAATTCATTCCCGGCTGCACAATCCTGAACCCGGTTTTTGCTTTTTCTTCCGCCACCATTTTTTTCACATCTTCCAGCAATTTTTTTGCGTCGTATACAATGCCATCTTTGATGGTATACAGCACTCCACCCTTTCTGATGACTTCGTTTTTATCTGTAAGTGCAATGGCACCGGTACCATAGAGCACGGCCAGGTTCTCCAGCGGATTGGCATTTACAATTACAAAATCCGCCAGCTTGCCAATTTCTACGCTACCGATTTCTTTTTCCATGCCCAATGCCTGCGCGCCATAGAGGGTAGCGCTGCGGATCACTTCCAGCGGGTGAAAGCCGGATTCGCGCAATAATTCCAGTTCCCTGATATAAGCAAACCCGTACAGCTCATAGATAAATCCTGCATCTGTACCTACCGTTACCCTTCCGCCGCGGTTCTTGTATTCGTTTATAAATGCCATCCATAAGCGATAATTTTCTTTCCAGCTGATTTCCTGTTCGGTACCCCAGTTTTGCCAGTAAGAACCATGTGCTACGCGGCTGGGTTCATAATATTTCCAGAGACTGGGCAGGGTATAATCTTCATGCCATTCGGCCCGGCGGGCCCGCATCAGGTCGCGGTTGGCCTCATAAATTTCAAAAGTAGGGTCCAGCGTAAAATCCAGCGATAGCAATTCATTCATCACTTTATTCCAATGCTCACTGAAAGGCTTAGCCGCTTGCTTCCACAAACGGCCGGCTTCTTCAAAACGGTTTTGCTCGTTGGCATAATTATAATTCAGCGGGTAATCCTGTATGGTCTTGTCTTCAAATAAAGCTTCCGGCAGGCCATACCAGTGTTCCATGGATGTCATACCTGCGCGCGCGCTGTTTAAAACATTCCAGCGGGCAACATCCATTTGTGCATGGTGGCAGCAGGAGCGCAATCCTATTTTTTTATTTTCTTCAATGGCAGCTTTCATGATATCCGGTGCCGCACCAAAAAACTTGATGCCGTCGGCTCCTTTTTTCTGGTTCTCATGTACCCAGGCAATGGCCTGTTCAGGCGTTGCAATCGGGCTGCTGCGGCCCTGTCCGAATACGGTATAGGCCTTTAAACGGGGTGCGGTAATGGTATTGAGCTCACTTTTTTTCTTCTCGTCCAGCACCCAGTCCAACCCGTTCAGACAACCGGGGTCGCGTACGGTGGTAACGCCATGCGCCATCCATAGTTTAAAAACATATTCTGCGTTGGCGCCCTGGTTTTGTCCGCCAATATGACCATGCATATCTATAAAGCCGGGCAGCAGGTACATGCCTTCGCAATTCAGCTCTTTGCCACCGGCAGCCAGTTTGGGGCGGTTGGTCGGGTTGATGGCTACGCCCGGTGATCCTACATTGTCAATTTCTTTGATGCGGTTTTTTTCTACTACAATATCTACCGGACCGATGGGCGGTGCGCCGGTACCGTTTATTAATATAATCCCGCGGATGATGAGTTGCGGCCAGGGGCCTTCGCCTTCTTTGCGGTCGGGCGCTTTTTTAACCTGGGCGGCAACGAACAGTAGAAAGAATAGATTACAATGCAGTAGCAGTAGGTATTTTTTCATGCAGTACCTGTTTTGATAAAAACAAGTTACTGAAAACACGCCAGACCAGCAGGATTATGCCTGCCGGGATCAGAAAAATGGGTGCAATAAAAAATATGATCAGAAAGATACGCATGGTCTGGACCAAAAATCAACGTTCAAAATTCAAAAAAATCCATTTTGTCAACAGCACATATGGTAACGGGGTCATCCAAACGAAATACTTACGCCACCGTCTTTTTCATCTTTCAGTAATGCCCAGGCTGATCAGCTGGTGGCGAATCTTGTCGCTGGTGGCATAGTCTTTTCTGCCTTTGGCATCGCGGCGCATTTCGATCAGCAGTTGCAACACGCCGTTCAGCTTGCCATCGTCCTGCTGCTGTTCGTTTTTAAGGCCTAGTATATTTTCCAGGTAATTTTTGAAATAGGTTTGCAACAGCCGCCCCGTCTGGCTGCTGATGGCACCCGGCGCTATCAGGCCGTCTTTTAAAGAATTGATGATGGGCACCAGTTCAAACATATTGGCCAGTACCCTGGCGGTATTAAAATCATCGTTCATGCAGTCGTCCATGCCGGAAAGCAGCTTTTCGCAGGTTGCTTCCAGATCTTTATCTGTGGCAGCTGACTCGCCTTCAAAAGAAAATTTTTGTACGTTTTCATAGGCTTCCCACAAACGCCTGAATCCTTTTTCTGCTGCCTGCAGGGCCTCGTTGCTGAAGTCAAGGGTACTGCGGTAATGCGTTTGCATCATAAAAAAGCGAACGGTCATGGGTGAGTACGCTTTATCCAGCAGGGGATGGTTACCACTAAATAACTGCTCAGGTAAAAAACCATTGCCTGCACTCTTGCTCATGCGGGTACCGTTTACCGTTAGCATATTGGTATGTATCCAGTAACGGGCCGGGTTTACATGGTTACAGGCTTGTGATTGTGCAATTTCATTGGTATGGTGCGTAGCGGCCAGGTCCATACCGCCGCCGTGGATGTCGAATTCATTGCCCAGGTATTTTTTACTCATGGCAGAGCATTCAATATGCCAGCCCGGAAAACCCATTCCCCAGGGCGAAGGCCACTGCATCAGGTGCTCGGGCTTGGCTTTGATCCACAGGGCAAAATCAAGACGCCCTTTTTTTTCATCCTGCCCACCCAGTTCCCTGGTATGCTCCAGCAGATCTTCCAGCTTGCGGTTGGTCAGTATGCCATAAGGTTTTTCCAGGTTGTATTTCTCCACGTCAAAATAAATGCTGCCATTTACTTCGTAGGCATAACCATTGGCCAGTATCTGCTGTATCATTTGTATCTGCTCGGCGATATGGCCCGTAGCCGTTGGCTCTATGCTGGGCGGCAGGGTATTGAACAATTCCATTACCTTATGAAAACCCAGGGTATAACGCTGTACGATCTCCATCGGCTCCAGCTGCTCCAGCCGGGCTTTTTTGGAGAATTTATCATCTCCCTCATCCCTGTCGCCTTCCAGGTGTCCGGCATCGGTAATATTGCGCACATACCTTACTTTATAACCCAGGTGCAGGAAATAACGATAGATCAGGTCGAAAGAAATAAAGGTGCGGCAATTGCCCAGGTGCACATCGCTGTAAACGGTAGGGCCGCATACATATATACCCACATGACCGGCAGTAAGCGGCGTAAAAATTTCCTTTTTCCGGCTATAGGAATTATAAAGCGATAATTGAGACATAGTTGGCAAAAATATCGAAAAAAGCACCTCCGTTTGTCTTTTCAGTTCATCGTTTGTGGTTCCTTGTTTTTGCATAAATGGCAGGGCGAAAAAACTATCGAACCCTCGAACTATCTAGCTTGCCCTCCCGTATTTTGAGATCCGCTACCAGCGGGTAATGATCCGAGTAATGAAGTATTGTTTTCTTACACTGCAGGACTTCCATTTTACTATCTGCGAAAATATAATCGATCCGGAGGGTAGGCGATATGCCGGCGAAAGTTCTGCCAACGCCAAAGCCCCTGGCCAAAAAGGCATCCGTACAATTGCCTTTTATTTTCGCGTACGAAAATGAATTGGGTACATCGTTAAAGTCTCCGCAGATAACCACCGGGTACGGACTATCCTCCATTTCCCTTCTTACCAGCTCTGCCTGCCGGCTGCGCAGGAAATAAGCCTGCTGAAATTTTTTAAGGATGCTTTTTGATTTAGTGACCGTGCCGTGCTCGCCGGTGGTAATGGTATTGATGGCGTTATAGTCACTACCGTCGAAGCGCAGCGATTGTAGGTGGGTGGCAAACACCCGGATGCGCTGTCCGTTCACTGCTATATCTGTATGAATCAGGCTTTCGCCTGCTTTTGCGGAATCCGGCCCGGCATAACGGATCCGAAGGGTATCCAGTAGCGGGTATTTGGAAAAGATGATCACACCATGCTCGTATACACCATCCAGGCGGCGGTGATCGCGTGCAAAAAAGTGGTACGGATATTTTAATACTGTAGTAATATAAGGAATGTTCTCATCAAATTCACGCGGGTTATTCGATTCCAGGAACTCTTCCATGCACAATATATCTGGGTCCATTTGCTGAATAAAATCCAAGATGGGTTGCCGGAAACTTCCACCCGGTCTTTTGGGATTCATCTGGTCCATCCGGGCTACATTCCATTGCATTACGCGCAGCGACCCGGCGGGCTTTGCGTTGTTAAAAGAGGCAAAGGGATGGAAGGCGAAGAGCAGGTGCACCTGTGTCCAGCCCAATAGCAATACCGCCAGGGAAAGCAAGGCCCACTTGGATTTGAAAAACCACCAGAAAAAGACAAAGCCCAGCAAGACCAGCACAATAAAAGGAAAACCGACGCCCAGTATGGCAATATACCAGTAACGCCCGGGGTTCAGGAAACCGGTGCAGCATACCAGCAGAAAAGCCAGTACGGCCGCAAGATTGATGACGATAAAAAGTTTTTTGGAAACCTTTCGTAGCAGGCGGGTCATGCTTAAAATTACAAATCATCTGTAGACGAAGCACGCCGGAGAATATCTTTTTCTTCGTCTGTGAGCAGGTGGTAACCTTCCATGTTAATCTTATCGAGTATTTCGTCTATGCGCTTCTGCGTTACATTGGGGATGCGTTTATACGGATGTGAACCATGTACTTTATAAAAAAATTCATCGCGGCTGTTTTTCTTTTTTGCCTTTTTATCGGGGTTGAAGAGGTTGTTGAACCAGTCAAATAAATTGTTCATGCCCACGCTCCAGTCGTGCCCTTTGCGCAGCTGGTAAATAAACAGGAAGCCCATTGCGCCGCCTGCAATATGGGCCAGGTATTTACCCGGGTCGCCCAGGTGTACGGAAGCAAAATCAACAATAACAAATACCAGGGTTACTATCCAGAGCGGTATACCGCCGTTGATCATGGGGAAGAAACGATAATCGGGCTTAACCGTTGTGGTTGCCACTGCAACGGCCATAATAGCCGCATTGGAACCAAAGAGGGTGGCGGTAGGTATGCCCGGCTGCAATTTGGGAACCAGGTAATACGATACGATATAAAAAAAGATGCCAGCCAGGCCGCCGTAAATATAAATGGGTATTAGTCGCTTGTTGCCCGTGAGATCCTGCAACACATAGCCGAATACCCATAGCCAGAACATGGCGGGCAGAACGGCCCAGACAGAATCGTGCACAAAGAGGCTGGTGATAAGTGTCCAGGGCCTGGTGCCCAGCTTGTTGAGATCGGCCGGTAATGTGAACCAGTTGAATATATTGGAATAAAAGGCATCCAGGTTCAGGTCAGACATCTGGTAAATAACAAAGATAAACTTGAGGATCACGAATACCAGTGCATTGATGGCAAAAAGCATTACCAGGCTGTTATTGCCCTGCCCCAGTGATATCCTGCTTGTTTTTTCTTCTTTTACGGTCATATCGCGCATGCTCGTGAACGGATGTCTTTGCTATTACAAAAAAAGCGTTGTTAAAGTTTAGTCCGGGATAAATCAGTAGAAGTCTTTCTTATTGGTTTTGTTCCAGATAAAAACAATGATGAGGCCAGCCAATGCACCACCCACATGCGCCCAATGCGCCACATTATCTCCCTGAAAGGCGTAACCCAAACCGCCAAACAAATCGATGGCAATAAAACCGGGTACCAGGTATTTTGCTTTGATAGGAATAGGTATAAACATCATATACATTTCCGTATTGGGAAACAAATAAGCAAATGCAGCCATTACACCCATAATGGCACCCGATGCACCCAGGGCGCCGTAATCTTGCATATATTGTTCGATGCTGACATCCTGGCCATGCGCAGCCAGAAATTTTATATACTGTGCACCGCTGAATGGAACCGATAATAAAGTAATAATGCTGGCAATAATGCCGCAAATCATATAAAAATTAAAGAAGCGTTTACCACCCCAATAGTTTTCCAGTATGGAACCGAATATATACAACGAAAACATATTAAAAAAAATATGACCTATGGAGCCATGCATAAACATCATGGTTACAATCTGGTGTGGTTTGAAACCAGTAGAAGTCCAGTAATGCAGGGAACCCCATTCCGTTATTGCCGGCATTACCTGCTGGGCTATGAATACTACCACATTGATTATAAGAATCGTTCTTAAGACCGGGGGTATTGAACCCATTCCCCCTCCCACTCTGTAATTCGCCATTGTTTAATTTTTTGAATCTTTGGTACCGGGCAAAGGTAAACATAGCCGCCCGGCCACCGGGTAAAATAATTGATAAATTAAGGTAAAGCAGCCGCCTGTATAATCACAATCGCAGGCTGTTTTTGTTCAGGCGCATTCGTTTTAGCCCGCATACATGTTGCAACACCAACCACCTATACTTTGAAATAATCTTCCAGTTCCCGCAGGGTGTCGCTGTTCGTGCTTAAATCTTTGATAATGATGCCTTTTTCCATCAGCAAAATACGGGTAGATACATCGGTTACATGGTTGAGATCATGACTGCTGATAAAAATGGTCATCCGGCGCTGCGCATGCATATCCTTCAGCATCTTTATCAGGCGCAGCTGCGTAGTGGGGTCGAGGTTGGCAAAGGGTTCATCCAGCAACAATACTTCCGGGCTTTGCAGCAGGCAGCCCGCAATACCTACTTTAAACTGGTTTCCTTTCGATAACTCGCGGATATATTTTCCGCTTTTCAGGATGGAGCCATCGAAAAAAGTATCAAAATTTTTCAGGAATTCGTCTACATCTGCTTTAGAACGGTTGTTCAGCTTTCCTACAAAATAAAAATACTCTTCGGGGGTGAGGTAATCGATGAGAAAGCCCTCATCGAGGTAAGCAGCCGTATAAGGTTTCCAGTCTTCAGACGCGGCCACATTTTTTTCCTTGGAAATGATCATTCCTTTATCGGCCTGTATCAGGTCTAGCAAGAGGCGAAAAAAAGTAGTTTTTCCTGCACCGTTATTACCTACCAGCCCAATGATCTCGCCTTCATTTACCGTAAGGCCGTCTATATTCACCACTATTTTACCCGCATAGGCTTTTACCAGGTTGTTGACTGTGATCATAGTTGTTATTTTTCCCTGAAACCGTTCAGGATCCTGTATTTCCTTTTAAAAAATTCTTTGGTTAATATTTCTACCCACCAGTCCTGCAGCAAAAAACTGGTAAGACCCAGTATACTGATGGCGAGCACGCCGGCCCAGGCATTGATGAAAAAGGCAAATGGCCAGTAGATAAGCATCGGCACCACAAAAGAAGTCAGTGAATAGAGCCAACGCTCGGCGCCCATTCCCTGAAAATCAAAGGCAGCCTTCTTTTCTATATCGATGGCTTTATAGCTACGCGTGGCAAAATAAACGGCAATGATGGCATGGATGCCAATATTGTACAGGTAACCCGCCAGCTGCAGCACCAGTATTTTCCAGGTCAGGAAGCCATAGAAAGTAGTCAGCAACAACACCACGGTACACACCGCGGTAAACAACATCAGCTTACTTTTTATATACATTTTAATGCTTAGGTTGCCGGCCATTAAACCATCAAAATGGGCGCTTTGCCAGGCAAATAAAAACTGCCCGTAATTGCTAATGAAAATACCGGTTAAAAAGATACCGCCCACCAGCAGCAAGCCCCACCAGCCATGTTGTATATATTGTTGTTTGTAAAAAACGAATCCGTAAAAGATAAAAAGAAAACTGATCATGCCGATGGACCGGGGCCGTTTATTGCGCAGTATCAGCTTTAGATCCAGGCCCACCAGTTCCCCGATGGTACCGAAACGATTTAAAAAAGCATATTCAGCGCTTTCTTTTTTCCTGTTCTTGCCAACAATGTCTTCCAGGTAAAGATTTTTAAAGAGGAACTGGTAATTGTTATAATAGGCCAGTACAGCCATTATCACAGGTGCTGCGCAAACCAGCGGATGCAGCAGCATCCGGGTAAAAATATAGGATGAGACATGCCTGAGCGAAAACAAATGAAAATAATCTGCCGCGGCAAAACAACCGATAACAGCGAAAAAGATAACATACCACCAGCTGTTGATGATGCTTTTCCGCTTGATGTATAAAATAATGAAATGATTGAACAGGGTAAGCGAAAGGATGCTGATGATAAAGCTAAAGGCCGTTAGGCCGCCATGCGCCGGTGCAATTACCAGCAGGGTAAAAGGAATAAAGAGCAGCAGTGGAAAAAAATTAATAATGCTGGCCATTGAACGCACATTTAAAAAACGTATCAACTGGCTGCGCCGGATATTCTGGATAAGGTAGGGCTGGATGCTGAGCGTAGGCAAATCCTGCATCATGAACCGGAAGAGCATATCGAACAGGAAATAATACAGTATATAACCGCAAAAAACGCTGGTGACATCCTGGCCGGGGTACATTTTTTCCAGCAATTGCTTCAGGAAGATTCCCACGCCGATGGCTGATACCAGCAGGTAGACAGTGATAAAGCCGATAAAGATCTGCACTGCCAGGCTTTTGCCGGCACTGCGGCTTCTCCAGAAAGCTTTCCATTGGTGGGACAGCAAGATCTTTATCACGGCTAAGGTTTTGGTTGGGTAAATATATGATTTCTGATGGCTGATGGCTGATGTGGCGATGCCTGATTTCTTTTGACTCGTATATCCCTGGTGAAATCCTCCCACTTCGGTAATTAAAATCAGCCATCGTCACATCAGGCATCAGCCATTTTTAGTTTTAACTGCACCACATTCTCAATATGATGGGTTTGCGGAAACATATCTACCGGCTGCACTTTGGTAACTTCGTATTTTTCATCCAGCCATTGCAGATCACGCGCCTGGGTGGCTGGGTTGCAGCTAACGTATACCACCAGCGGTGCGGCAATATCCAGGATCTTCCTGACCAGCTTTTCGTGCATGCCTGCCCGTGGGGGATCGGTAATAATAACATCCGGCCGGCCCTGCGCCGCAAAGAAAGCATCGTTGCAAACATCAATTACATCACCTGCAAAAAAATGGGCATGTTGCACCTCGTTCAAGGCGGCATTTTCCCTTGCGTCTTCTATCGCTTCGGCAATCATTTCTACGCCGATTACTTTTTTTGCCAGCCGGCTTACAAAAATGCCGATGCTGCCAGTGCCGCAATACAGGTCGTATACAGTTTCCCGGCCCGTTAGTTCGGCAAAATCGCGGGCCACGCTGTACAGTTTCTCTCCCTGCCGGGTATTGGTTTGAAAAAAAGATTTGGGGCCGATCTTAAACCGGAAATCGCCCAGCTGCTCCATGGCATACCCTTTTCCTGAAAAAACCTGCGGCTGCAGATCGTGCAGGCTGTCGTTCATTTTAGGGTTAATGGTATACAACAGGGTGGTAATAGAAGGCACCTGTTGCAACAGGTGGTCAAACAGTTTTTTGAGCGCCAGCGCATCTTCGTAGGCAATGCAAAGGTTTACCATTACCTCGCCCGTGGTACAAATGCGCAGCACCAGTGTTCTGAGCCAGCCGGTATGGTTGCGGATATCATAAAAGGGGTAATCGTTTTCCAGCGCAAATTGACGGATGGTATTTTTAATGCTGTTGGTGGGCTCGGCCATCAGGTGACAGGTTTCGATGTCGATCACTTTATCGAATAAGCGCGGCACATGAAACCCGAATGCATTGTTTTGAACGGTGGTTGTTGCCTTATCCATCTCAGACGGCAGTAAATAACGGCGATTGCTAAACGTAAATTCAAGCTTGTTGCGGTAGCGGGCAATGGTATCGCAACCCAGTATGGGCATTGTTTCCGGCAAATGTATTTTACCCAGGCGGCGTAAATTCTGCGTCACCTCATTTTGCTTATAGTGCAATTGTTTTTCATAAGGCAGCATCTGCCATTTGCAGCCTCCGCAAACACCAAAATGCTGGCAAAAGGGTGCTACCCGGTCTTGTGAATACTGGTGAAAATGAATGGCCCGGCCCTCGGCCCAGTCTTTTTTGTTCTTGCTCAGTTGCACATCCACCACATCGCCCGGTACCGCGCCCGAAATAAACACCACTTTGCCATCCGTTCTCCCCAATGCTTTTCCTTCCGCGGCATAATCTTCTACGGTTACCTGTTGCAGCACAACATTCTTTTTACGCATGCGGCAAAAATAAGGATGTTGGGGCGGATGGGTCAACGCAAAATGCCTTGCACAGAGCAGGCTGCGCCAACTGAGACGAAGGGCGTGCGGCAATCGTCTTATCCAATCCTGTGTTGGCGCTGCCTGTTCTGCGCGAGGTTTTATTACCGGGCGCCATTATAATATTGTTCAGGATCGGTCAGCACTTTTTTCCATTGCCGCTGGTGGCTCTCCTGCCATTTTTTATCGCCCGAAACGGACCAGTCCACACCCTGCAATTCCTGTTTAATAAATGCCCGCTGTGCGGGATGGATATAAAGCGGGTGCAGGTAAAATTCGGGTAATTTGTTTCGAATACCTTTAACTCATCGGTATCGCTGTTATAGGTGCTGTGGTTGTAATAAAAATAACTTTTGCCGTCAGTGTCCGTCATTTTATAGAGGCTGCCGCCTGCGTCTTCGTTGCTGATGTCTATATATAGTTCTTTGTTCATATGTGGGAAGTATTAAGTGGGAAACACCCGTTACCAGCTTAGGCCAAAGTAACAATAACTAAGGCAAACCAGTGGCAGGCTCTCCATTTCCCCTGGGAAGCGATTAACTTATTGCTTAATATTCAACACTTTAACACTTATTAAGCGCCGCTTAACCAAGTTAAAAACGTATTTTCAATATATTCGCTCCTTTAATCGTTATGGAACCACCATGAAGAAACTGTTGTTACTACCCTGCTTTTTTATTGTTGCACATCTTTTTGGCCAGGCAACCAGCGGGTATGCCATCGGCATCACCCTGAAGCCTTATAAAAATCAATATGTCTATCTTGGCTACTATTATGGAAAGATAAAGGCCCTGGCCGATTCTGCGATGCTGAATAGCAACAGCACGGCCCTTTTTAAGGGTACCAAAAAGCTCAATGGCGGTATCTATTTTATCGTATCACCCAGGAAAGAAATTTTGTTTGAATTACTGCTCGATAAACAACAGCATTTTACGATACAGGCCGATACGGTAGGGCTGCCTGCCAGCGTAAAATTTATTAATTCTACCGAGAACAGTTTGTTTCAATTCTATTCCAAATTTGCTGCAACGAATGGAAAAACGGGTGCCGGTTATATGACGGAGCTGGCTACCGCAAAAAGTAAAACAGACAGCGGCCTGGTGCTGGCAAAACTGCATACCAACAATGAAAAAATGGTTCATTTCCGCGACAGCATCGCCCAAAAAAATCCCGGCAGCATGCTGGCAGCCTTGTTTAAAGCCTTAAAAGAACCGGTGGTACCAGATGCTTCGCGGCAGGCCGGCGGCAAATATGATTCCCTGTTTGCCTATAACTACTTCAAACAGCATTACTGGGATGGCATTTCCCTTACCGATGATCGCCTGCTGCGTACCCCTATTTTTGAACCCAGGCTGGATAAATATTATAAGACCCTGGTAGTGCCCGAGCCGGACAGCATAGAAAAGGAAGTGGATGCCATGCTCCTGAAAGCATCCCCCAATAAAGAAATGTATAAATACCTGTTAACCTATTTTGTACAGCAATACATCAACCCGCAATACATGGGTCAGGACGCGGTGTTTGTGCACCTCTTTGAAAAATACATTAACAACAACCCGGAGGTGGACTGGTTTACGGAGAAGTACAAAAAATACATGACAGACCGGGCTTACAGCCTGATGGCGAACCTGATTGGCGCCCCGGCCCAAAACCTTGAGCTGGTAGACACCCTCGAAAAACCACGGCCCCTCTATGATGTGAAAGCCCCTTATGTTGTTATCTGTTTCTGGGATGCCACCTGCAGCCATTGCAAGGAAGTGGTGCCCAGGCTGGATTCTATTTACCAGCATAAATGGAAGCAGGAAGGGGTTGTCATTTACGGCGTAATGGTAGATGGCGGCCGGGAAGCCTGGGTGAACTATATACGCGCCAACAATTTAACAGGCTGGATCCACGTTTATGAAACGGCAGCACAGCGCGATTCGGGCTATGCCGCGGGAAAACCCAATTACCGCCAGCTATACGATGTTTACCAAACCCCGATTCTATACCTGCTCGACAAAGACAAACGCATCATTGCCAAAAAGCTTACGTTCGATCAGATAGATGAGGTGCTGAATGTAAAAATGAAAACCACGTAGGGTAGCAGGTTTGAGCTGTAAGGTGTAATGTTCATCTGCCCAGCCTTGCCGCAAACCTTAAGCCTTACAGCATAGACCTCAAACCTCTTTTTTTATGAAAAAAATATTCGTTTCGTTTTTTATATTGATCGCCTGCGAAGCCCAATCGCAGACATTATTCAGTTTTGGCAAAAACAATGTAAGCAAGGAAGAATTCCTGCGTGCTTACAACAAGAACAATACAAGTGCCAGTAATACGGAAAAAGCTTACCGCGATTACCTTGATCTGTACATCCGTTTTAAATTGAAAGTGCAGGCGGCCTACGATGCAAAACTGGATACTTTATCCGGCCAGACCACCGAACTGCAGAATTTCCGCAGCCAGATTGTAGAAGGGTTTATGAACGATGAAAGCAGTGTGCAATTGCTGGTTGATGAGGCTTTTGAACGCAGCCAGCAGGATCTGCGGGTCTCGAATATATACATTCCTTTCCGCGGCGCTGATACCCTGGCTGCTTACCAGAAAGCGACCGAAGCCTATGCCAAAATACAGGCGGGCACCGATTTTGCCAAAGTAGCCGAAAGCTATTCTGCCGATCCCGCTGTACACAGCACAAAAGGCGATATAGGATTTATTACCAGTTTTACTCTTCCTTACGAATTTGAGACCATCGTATATCATACGGCGGTGGGCAAAACCGCCCCGCCATACAGGACCAAAACGGCCTATCTTATTTTTAAAACTACTGCCGTGCGGCCCGCCATCGGCAGGATGAAAGCGGCACAAATACTGATTGCATTTTTGCCCAATTCAGACGAAGCGCAAAAACAGGCAAAGAAGTACCTGGCGGATTCTATATACAATGCTATTCAGAAAGGAGCTTCTTTCAAAGACATGGTTACCCGTTACAGTAATGACAATATCAGTTACCAAACCGGCGGACTGCTGCCAGAATTTGGCGCCGGCCGGTACAGTGAAGAATTTGAGCAGGCCGCCTTCGGTCTTGCCAAAGACGGTGATATCAGCAAACCGGTACTAACCGCATTCGGATACCATATCATCATGCGCGTGGAAAGAATACCTGTAAATGCCGATAAAAGCAACAAGGATGCCATGAGCCAGTTAAAGCAGGCGGTGCAGGCAGACAAACGCATCCAGGTGGCGAAGCAGCTGATGGCACAGAAGGCAATGAAAACCATGGACTACAGAAAAGCCCCTTACAATGAAAAAGCCTTCCTGGCCTATGCAGATAGCCTGTATGCCGGTAAAAAATCTGCCCAGTTGCCCGTGATGAACGACAATACCCCGTTGTTTTCTTTTCCCAATCAAAAATTTACCGCTGCCGATTTTACCAAATACATCCACAGTATGCTGAATGCGCCTGAAATGTTGCGGGCAAAATCGACGGCCCAGCTGCTGGAGCAATTCACGGAAACAGCAGCCATGGATTACTATCGTGCCCACCTGGAACTATACAATAAAGAATTTGCCAGCCAGCTGAAAGAGTTTAAAGACGGTAACCTCTTGTTTGAGATCATGCAACGGCAGGTTTGGGACAAGGCAGCCAATGATTCTACCGGCCTGAAGGAATTTTATGCTGCCAATAAAAATAAATACTGGTGGGAGACCAGCGCTGATGTTATTTTGTTTACCTGCAGCGATTCACTGAACGCCATCAGGGCAAGAAAAACCTTTGGCCGGGTACCCACAGACTGGAAAATGCTGGTACAGAATTCAGACGGTACCATACAGGCAGATTCCGGCAGGTTTGAATTATCACAATTACCCGTTTCCGTTAGTAGCAATGTGCGGGCTGGCTATATATCAGAGCCTGTTAAAAATCCTACCGATAATGTGACCAGTTTTGCCTATGTCTGTAAATTATACAAAGACCGCGAACCCCGTAATTTTGAAGATGCCCGGGGATTTGTCATCAACGATTACCAGGCGGCACTTGAAAACAAGTGGATAGAGATGCTGAAGAAAAAATATCCTGTCAGGGTAAATGAAGCGGTGTTGAAAACAGTCATTAGTAATTAGTCGGTAGTCTGATCGCTTTGACCACCGGCTAAATACTTTCGGCTACTGACTGATCAAACCAGTTCTTTCACCACATTATAAATAACTTTTGGCTTTCCCAGCGTATAATAATGCAGCACGGGTACGCCGAAGCTGCGCAGTTCGCGGCTTTGCTGTACCAGCCATTCGGTGCCAATTTTTTCTACTTCGTCGTCTGTTTTGGCTTTGGTGATGGCGGTAGAAAGATCGGTAGGAATGTCTACATGAAATATTTTTGGAAGGATGTTCAATTGCTTCTTATTGGTGATCGGTTTTAAACCCGGTATGATGGGTACCTGGATGCCATTGGCCCGGCATATTTTTACAAATTCAAAATACTTCTGGTTGTTGAAGAACATTTGGGTCATGATGTATTCGGCACCTGCATCTACCTTGGCCTTCAGGTAGTCCATGTCCGTTTCCAGGTTGGGTGCTTCAAAGTGTTTTTCGGGATAGCCCGCAATACCCATGCAAAAACTGGTTTTACCGCCGTTCTTGATATCTTCTTCCTGGTAAATACCGTTGTTAAGATTGGATACCTGTTTCAGCAGATCAAGTGCATACCGGTTACCATCCGGGTGTGGTTCAAACGCAGCTTCATTCTTGGCAGCGTCGCCGCGCAGCACCAGCACATTATCGATGCCCAGGAAATTCAAATCTATCAGCGCGTCTTCTGTTTCTCTTTTGGAAAAACCACCGCAGATCAGGTGTGGTACCGCATCTACCTGGTAATGGTTCATGATGGCCGCACAAATACCCACCGTACCGGGCCGCTTGCGCACTTCTACTTTTTCAAATGTGCCATCCGCCTTTTTTTTGAACATGGTTTCGCTGCGGTGGTACGTAACATTTATAAAAGATGGTTTGAAGGCCATTAACGGGTCAAGGTGATCATAAATGGCATTGATGCCTTTGCCTTTCAACGGTGGCAGTACTTCGAACGAGATTAATGTCTCTTTAGCGTTGTTTAGATGGTCTATTACCTTCATGGGGCTGTAAATATGGCGCAAACATACTCATGGTTGGTTATATATCAAAACCCTGTTAAATAAAGGCCTGCTGGCCATGATTGCGGTCATTCCGGTATTTTTGTAAAAACAGCCGCCTTGAGTTTAACGATACATACCCACGACCTGATAAAAAGCTACAGCAACCGCACCGTGGTAAACCATGTTTCGGTGGAGGTGAAACAGGGCGAAATCGTTGGTTTACTAGGCCCTAACGGCGCAGGTAAAACAACCACTTTTTATATGGTAGTGGGCCTGATAAGGCCTGATGAAGGCAAGGTTTTCCTGGACGATGAAGATATTACCCGCGCACCCATGTACAAAAGGGCCCAGATGGGCCTCGGGTACCTGCCGCAGGAAGCATCTGTATTTCGGAAACTGACGGTGGAAGATAATATCAAAGCCATCCTCGAAATGACGAAGCTGATCAAACAGGCACAACGGGAAAAGCTGGAAAGCCTGCTGGACGAATTTGGCCTGCAACATGTAAGAAAAAACAATGGCGATAGCTTAAGCGGGGGCGAAAGAAGACGCACTGAAATAGCCCGCGCCCTGTCGGTAGATCCGAAATTCATTTTACTGGATGAACCCTTTGCCGGTGTTGACCCTATTGCCGTAGAAGATATCCAGACCGTAGTGGCCAGGTTAAAGACCAAGAATATCGGTATTTTAATTACCGACCACAATGTTAATGAAACCCTGTCTATCTGCGACCGCGCCTATTTATTAATTGAAGGAAAGATCTTTAAACATGGTACGGCAGAAGAACTGGCAGAAGATGAGCAGGTGCGTCGCTTATACCTGGGCAGGAATTTTGAACTGAAAAGAAAGGATTATTTGCATGAAGAAGCCAAATCAGGAAACAAAACAGATCTGTAAGGCATTACCAGTTAAGTGAAGCAATCTCTCAGCAGAACAGCATTCTTTTTTATTTAAAAGCAGAACAAACCCTGATAAAGCCTTTTAATTACACAAGTATCAGCGCATTTGATTATTTTTCCGGTTAGGTATGAAATTGTTATCGCCTGCAATATCGAGGCTTGCCCGGCTAAGGCTACGTTTAATTGAACTCTGGACAGCACAACCCGTGTCGGCCCAGCGAGAAGTATTGCAGGAACTGGTAACGGCGGCCCAATACACTGAATTTGGCAGGCATTATAAATTCACCCAGCTTTTTTCACTGAAGACCTTTAAGCAGACGGTACCGGTACACGAGTATGAAGATCTGAAACCATTCATTAAGCGCATGATGGATGGTGAAGAAAACATACTCTGGAACACGCCTATTGAATGGTTTGCGAAAAGCAGTGGCACCACCAGTGATAAAAGCAAGTTTATACCGGTTAGCAAGGAGAGCCTGGAAGAAAACCATTACCAGGCATCCAAAGATGTGCTGACCATGTATTATAAGAATTTTCCCGATTCCGACCTGCTTACGGGCAAGGGGTTGGTTATCGGAGGCAGCCACCAGGTAAATAAAGTAAATGAGAATGTTCAGTACGGCGATCTCAGCGCGGTGCTGATGCAAAACTCGCCTGTATGGAGCAGCTGGATACGGACACCGGAGCTCAGCATCGCATTAATGGACGAGTGGGAAGGCAAAATTGAACAGCTGGCACAATCCACCATGCACGAAAATGTTACTTCCATTTCCGGTGTGCCCACCTGGACCCTGGTGCTTATCAAACGCATCCTGGAAATCAGTGGTAAAGAAACACTGGCCGAAGTATGGCCCCAGCTGGAACTGTACCTGCATGGCGGTGTTTCATTTGTGCCTTATAAAGAACAGTTTAAGAAACTGATCGGCAAAGACATCAATTACCTGGAGACCTATAATGCCAGCGAAGGCTTTTTTGCCGCGCAGGAAAGCCCTTCGGAAGATGGCTTGCTGCTGTTTACCCACCACGGCATATTCTACGAGTTCATGCCCATTGAAGAATATGGAAAAAAATTTCCGCAGACCTTCGGGCTTGGTAAGGTAGAGTTGCATAAGAACTATGCACTTATCATTAGTACCACCGGTGGCCTGTGGCGTTATATTGTTGGCGATACCGTTCAGTTTACTTCACTACGTCCCTATAAGATAAAAGTAAGCGGGCGGTTGAAGCATTATATGAACGCTTTTGGCGAAGAGGTGATTGTAGATAATACAGATAAAGCCATCGCCATTGCATCCGAGAAAACCGGCGCCGTTGTAAACGATTATACGGCCGCACCGGTTTACTTCAGCCAGAACAGCAATGGTGCGCATGAGTGGCTGATAGAATTTGAAAAAGCACCCCCCAGCCTGCAGCTGTTTACTCAGGAACTGGATAGCGCACTCAGGGGCCTCAACAGCGACTACGAGGCCAAGCGTTATAAAGACATTGCCCTGCGTTTGCCCATCCTGCATGCCCTCAAAAGCGGCACTTTCAACGCCTGGCTGAAGAGCCGGGGAAAACTTGGCGGTCAGCACAAAGTGCCCCGGTTAAGCAATGAAAGAACATTGCTGGAAGAAATATTGCGGCTAAATGAATGACGGTAAGCATTGCCGTAAAATTTAATTCAGTTACTTTGCCTATTAGAAAAAATACCAATGAAATTACTGGATAACAAAATTGCCATCGTAACCGGCGCAGCCCGCGGCATTGGCGAAGGCATCGCCCTTAAACTGGCCCAGCAGGGCGCACATATTGCTTTTACCTATGTGAGCAACAGCAGTGCAGACAAAGCCAAAGCCCTGGAAGAAAAATTACAGGGCCTGGGCGTGAAGGCAAAAGGATGGCAAACCAATGCGGGCGATTATGCAGCCAGCGAAATTTTTGTGAATGAAGTAATCAAAACATTCGGCACCATCGATATCTGTGTAAACAACGCAGGTATTTCAAAAGACAATTTATTGCTACGCATGACGGCAGAGCAGTGGGATGAGGTAATCAACACCAACCTCAAAAGTGTTTACAATATGACCAAACAGGTGATACGGCCCATGATGAAAGCCAAAAAAGGCAGTATCATCAATATGAGCTCCATCATCGGTATCCGCGGTAATGCAGGCCAGAGCAGCTACGCTGCCAGCAAAGCCGGTATC
>CAXTMV010000006.1:31280-47398 GCA_964245425.1 uncultured Flavihumibacter sp.
GAACTTGGCAGCCGCAACATTCGTTGCAATGCCATTGCGCCCGGATGCATTGAAACAGATATGACCCATTACCTGAAAGAAGGAGAAGCTTCCAAAGCTTTCCTGGAGAAGATTCCGCTGGGCAGGTTTGGTACCGCCAACGAAATTGCAGACACCACCCTGTTTCTGGCATCCGATATGAGCAGCTATATTACCGGCCAGGTAATCAGCACCTGTGGCGGTCTCAATATGTAAAACATGGCTGATGGGTAATTTTGCGGTTTGTGTTTGCTACGCTACCAGCCTTTCGGATAAATGCTAAAATCGAAAATCCCGAAATCAAAAAATCTGATCACAGTTTAATGTTCCTGCTTTGTATATAATGGTGCCAGAACAACATGGTGGCCAGTGATCGGTAGGGGCGCCAGGCTTCCGCCAGTTGCAATATCTCTTCCCTGGTGGTATGCTTGGGCAATTGCTTTATTTCTTTCAATGCATTCATCATGGCCAGATCGCCGGTAGGAAAAATATCTGCTCTTTGCAGTACAAACAACAGGTATACATCTGCGGTCCAGTCGCCAATGCCTTTTAGCTTTTTCAATTCAATCCTAACAGCATCGTCTGTGAGTCCTCCCAGTTTTGAAAGCCGGAGTTTTTTTGTGAGGATGGCAGTGGCCAGTGCTCTTGCATAGCCCGCTTTCTGCCGGCTGAAATAACAGGCCCGCAGTTCGGCATCAGTTAATAAAAGCAACCTGCAGGGCGTAATGCGGGTGATTTTTTCTCTTAGCTTTTCCAGGGCTGCCCTTGCCGAAGCAAGGGAGACTTGTTGCTCCAGGATGATATGAATGAGCGAAGCAAATGTGGCAGGTCTTGTCCACATCGGCGGAAGACCATACTGGCGAATAATAGCGCCCAAATGGGGATCTTTTTTTGCGAGCTGGCTGCAGAGCGAACTAAAATTTTCTTTATTGAAAGCGTGGGGCATGAAGATCGCGAATGTCTGATATGATGATGCCTGATTTTTTATCCCTGCATTGTTCGATCTGCTGGTTTTAATATTTTATTTTTTCGTACCCGGTAACAATGGTCTGCACAATACTGTCTGATAATACAGTCGAATGAAGGCAGGCATTATCACATCGGCATCCCCCCTCTTTAGTGTTTCGCCTTAAACTTTGCAATGGCGTCTTTTGTAAAGGTGCTAACTGCCAGCCGGCCGCTGGTGGCGGCGCGCTCGTGCAACAGCTGATCCCAGTGATCGGTTCCCTGCCAGAATATTTTTTTCATCTCCCGCATGGCTTCCGGGTTGGCATGCGCCAGGGTATGTGCAAGGCGGTTAATGGATTCGTCCATATTACCGATGCTGTCATGTACTTCTGAAAACAGGCCCTTGCGTTTGGCCCAGTCTGCATTGCGCCAGCTGCCGGCATCGATGGCCAGGTGGGCGAAAGCAGCATTGCCGATTCTTCTTTCTACGGCAGGTCCCACCACAAAAGGACCGATGCCAATGGCCAGTTCACTTAGTTTTATCTCGGCCGCTTCCGTGGCGATGGCATAATCAACTGCTGCTGCCAATCCAACCCCGCCGCCCACGCATTTACCCTGTATACGGCCTATGATTAATTTATTGCAGGTACGCATCGCATTGATGACTTTGGCAAAGCCGCTGAAAAACTGTTCTCCTTCCTTTTCATTGGCCAATAAGGCCAGTTCAGTAAAGGATGCGCCTGCACAAAAAACCTTTTCTCCGCCGGATCGAAGGATGATCAGCTTCGTATCAATATTTAAACCGGCATGATGAATTTCCTGCGCCAGTTCATTCAGCATTTTACCGGGTAGTGAATTGCTTTGGGGGTGACAGAATTCTATGCTCGTAATTCCAAGAGGATCTGTGTGAGAATGTATATATGCTTCTGCCATGCGGGTTGGGTGTTTATAGTGTTTCAAAAATAGGCAAAGGAGCTATTTTTTTTGCAAATTATTTTGCGGGTAAAAGTATCGCGCAGCGTTAACAACATCGCAAATCATTGGTGTTCCAATGAAAATTCACTTGGCATCGGTTCCATGCCTTAATAATTTGAAAACTAGTTTTGTTTTGCAAGGATTGTCTTTTTCTGTTGATTGTGTTAGTGCTGTGCGACCTGTCTTCTTACCATCGTAAGAATCGTTCCGATGCCCACATGTTCTGCGGTTTCATCCAATATCTCCACATACCATTTTACAATACCCATCGGAATATCGGTTGACTCTTTTTGCTCGCGCGGAATTTTTTCTTTGCAGGTAAACCGAACCTGGATGGAAGCACCTGCATACACCGGTTTTGTAAACCGCCATTCATCGATGCCATAATTTAACAGCACGGGCCCTCGTTCATGGCCATCAACAAATAAGCCCGCGGCGGCGCTCAGGATAAAATAGCCATGTGCTACCTGCCGCTCAAACAGCGTATCGGTAAAATCCGTAGCGGCGCGGTGCGCATAAAAATGATCGCCACTCAGGCTTGCAAACCTGTCGATGTCGGCCGCCGTAATGGTCCTGAAATCGGTCATGATCTGATCACCTGGTTGCAGTTCTTCAAAATATTTCTTAAACGGATGAGTGGCATCCTGCCGGCCCCTTGCATAAGGCTGGTATACATTGGTCACCGCTGTAAGGGTAGTCGGCGATCCCTGCACGGCCGTTCGCTGCATATAATGTTTGACGCCCCTGAGTCCACCCATTTCTTCTCCGCCGCCCGCCCGTCCCGGACCACCGTGTACCAGCAGCGGCAACGGTGAACCATGGCCCGTGCTTTCAGCAGCACAATCGCGGTTCAATACCAGTATCCTTCCATGATGAGTGGCCGCACCCAGCACATATTGCCGGGCAATCTGATCACTGGCAGTCACAATGCTGGTGCACAAAGAACCTTTTCCCCTTTTGCTCAGCTCGATGGCATCGTCTGTATTTTTATATGGCATCAATGTACTCACCGGGCCAAATGCTTCTATACTGTGCACGGCTTCGCTGGCAAATGGGTGGCTATTCAGTAACAAAAGCGGACTGATAAAAGCACCTTTCTCTGCATCGGCATCCGTCAGTTCAACACTGTCGAGGCTGCCATACAGTATTTGAGAAGACGCCAGCAGTTTTTGCACCTGTTCCCTTACTTCGGAGCGCTGCGACTGACCCGCCAACGCGCCCATTCGTACGTTGGTATGAAGCGGGTTGCCGATCACTGTTTTGGCAAGCGCTTCGGCAATGGCTTTTTGCGCTGCTTCCAATTTATTTTCCGGAACAAAAATCCGCCGGATGGCAGTACATTTTTGCCCGGCTTTTACGGTCATTTCTTTTTTTACCTCTTTGATAAAAATATCCCACTCCGGCTGGCCAGGTCCAACATCATTGCCCAATACAATACAATTAAGCGAATCTGCTTCCATGGTAAACGGTACGGACTCCTTTAATAAATTGCTATTCGATTTAAGCAGTAAGCCGGTAACGGCTGAGCCGGTAAAAGTAATTACATCCTGCGCACCCGCATGATCCAGCAGGTCACCGGCGCTGCCACAGATCAGTTGCAGGGCACCCCTGGGCAGGATATTGCTGGCAATAATTTCTTTTACCACGGCTTCGGTTAAATAGGACGTAATACTGGCAGGCTTTACCACGGCAGGCATACCTGCAAGCAGGTTAACCGCAATTTTCTCCAGCATACCCCATACCGGAAAATTAAACGCATTGATATGAACGGCCACTCCTTCTTTGGGCACCAGTATATGTTGTGCCATAAAAGTATTGCCCTTACTGAGGTTATTGCTTTCGCCATCGAGGCAAAAAGATTCGTCGGGAAATTTTCTGCGCAGGGAAGCGTTGGCGAACAGGTTACCGATGCCGCCTTCAATATCGATCCAGCTGTCTGTTCGGGTAGCCCCGGTTTGATAGCTGATGGCATAAAACTTTTCTTTTTGTGCGGTGAGGTGCAGGGCCAGTGCGCGGAGCATTCTGCCGCGTTCGTGGAAACTCATCCTGCGCAGGGCCGGGTTACCGATTTTACGGGCATACTGTAGGATGCCTGCAAAATCGAGCCCCTTGGTAGTGGCAAGGGCAATGGGCGCGCCGGTTACGGCATTGCATAAAAGCTGACCATCCCCATCGCCGGTAATCCAGTTACCCTGTATATAATTTCCAAGTTTATTCATATGGCATCTCCGTTTAGCGCATGTTCGCGGGTAACTGCTTACCCTGCCTCCTGCAAAACAAAATTAGCGAAATTAAAACCAGGGGCACCGATGCAGAATCAGGATCTGATTCATATGCCTGATTGAGTGATTAGTTGCCATTTGTATTCATTTGTAGCTTAGTTTTGTGCCCCAACTCAACTGATGATCGTTTATGTGGAGGCAACTAACAGCTGCATTATTGATACTGGCCTTTACCGGCAGTACATTTTGCAAGTCTGTTATTGTGCTGGATTATTATACCAATACCGCCGCCTTTGCCAAAGCCTGTATTAACAAGGCAAAGCTTCAGATGCATTGCAACGGCAAATGCCAGATGATGAAAAGGCTGGAGCAGGAAGAACAAAAAGATCAGGACAACCCCGAAAGAAAATCAGAAAATAAAAATGAGATCTTTTTTGCCAATGCTTTTTTCAATATAACGCTGTTTCAAGCAGCTGTCGCAAAACAACCGCTGATGCCATTGGTAAGTAAAAAACCGGTGGACAGATCCTACACGCTCCTGCGCCCGCCCGGCCTGGCCTGATGATACTTCTGTTTATTGTATGATGCCCCCCGGGGCATAACATCTTATTGTTCCACTTCAAAAACATAATATGAAGAAGCTATTAATGGCAGCTATGGGCATGCTTTGCCTGCAGCTGGGCTATGCATGCGAAATATGCGGCTGCGGCGTTGGTAATTATTATATCGGCATCCTGCCCCAGTTTAACCACACTTTCTTTGGCGTACGTTACCAATACCGGAAATTCAATACCCGGCTAACCGATGATCCCACACAGTTCAGCAAAGACCAGTACCAGACAGTAGAATTCTGGGGTGGCTGGAACATCGGCAAAAAATTCCAGGTGCTGGCTTTTATACCATATAATTTCAGTCACCAGTTATCTGACGAAGGCAGCTCACACCTGAACGGCATTGGCGATATCGCCGTATTAGGTAATTACAAAGTGCTGGATCTTGCCTCCAGTACCAGCGGTAAAAAATTAATTACCCAACAATTGTGGCTGGGTGCCGGCATTAAACTGGCAACGGGCCGGTTCAGCATCGACCCTACCGATCCGGATGTGGCAGCGGCGGCCAACAACCAGATTGGATCAGGCAGTACAGATATTATATTGAATGCGATGTACAATATCCGCATCAACCGGTTTGGCGTTACCAGCAGCGCCAACTATAAGATTAATACATCTAACAGCGACCAATACCGGTTTGGTAATAAATTTACAGCCAGCAGTTTTGCTTTTTATACCGTGCCGGTAGCTAAAAAAACGCTCACGCCCAACCTGGGTATTTTATATGAACATTCCGCCATCAACAGCCTGCAGCATGCCGAAGTAGACCAGACAGGGGGTTATCTTTCGCTGGCTTCAGCAGGTCTTGAATTTGGAATGGGCAAGGTAACGGTGGGGGGTAATGTACAGGTTCCGGTTAAACAAAATTTTGCCAACGGGCAAACAGCATCCAAAGTAAGAGCTATGTTACACGTAACAATTACGCTTTGATAAATATGTTTGCAGTAAATAAAACGCCAGCCGGGCAATCCGGCTGGCGTTCTATCTATTATGCTTTTTATCTATTATTTTATCATTCTAACCAGTGCGCCCTGCTACGCAGCCTGCTTTTCGTTAATGGCAGAACACAATAACCCGAATATTTCATCCACACTGCCCTCACCCTGCACCATTACCACTTTTCCAAACTGCTGGTAATAGTCGGCTACGGCAGATGTTTTTTTATGGTATTCAATGATCCTGGCACGGATCACATCTTCTTTGCTGTCGTCGCTGCGACCACTGGTCAGGCCACGGTTCAGCAACCGTTTAACCAGTTCTTCTTCGCTTACCCTAAGGGCCAGCACCACGTTGATAGTGGCACCGTTCTGCGCCAGCAAGGCATCGAGTGCTTCCGACTGCGCCCTGGTTCTCGGAAAACCGTCAAATAAAAAACCACTGGCATCCGGGTTATTGGCCAATGCAGAACGAATCATGCCAATGACTACTTCATCCGGCACCAACTGGCCTTCGTCCATCAGTTTTTTTGCTTCTATGCCCAATGCGGTCTTGTTGGCTATCTCGCTGCGCAAAAGGTCGCCTGTAGAAAGATGTTTCAAACCATATTTCGCCATCAGTTTTTCAGACTGGGTTCCTTTTCCGCTTCCTGGCGGGCCAAATAAAATTAAATTGAACATATTTACGACTTAACCTTTTGGAGAACAACAAATATAAAGGAAGAGCCTTAAAATTCCCTTAACAATTTTAATCTGGTCGAAGGTCCATTTTCAGCGAAAAACTGAGGATTTGTAAGAAACAAAGCCGCCAATCCGCTGATTATTTATCTGCAGATCTGCGGCTTTGTTTTATGAAAAGGTTTTATCCTTTCTTCATGCTGATGTTCAATGTAATTTCTACATCCTTTCCAACCACCAAGCCACCGGCTTCTGTTGTTTTGTCCCATTTAAGGTTGTAATCAAACCGGTTGATGGTTGTTTTTGCCTTGAACCCGGCATAGGTGCCGCCCATCGATGCTGAAGTTACAGTACCGCCATAGGTTACATCAAATGTAACAGGCTTGGTAACGTCCCTGATGGTCAGGTCGCCGGTGAGTTTATATTTACTGCTTCCCAGCGACTGAAAAGATTTGCTGACAAATTTTATCTGGGGAAATTTGGCGGCGTTGAAAAAATCGTCCGACTGCAGGTGTTTGTCGCGGTTTTCGTTATCGGTATTGATGGAGTTTACGTCAACGGTAAAATTAATGGCTGCATCCGAAAAATCGGGTTTTGCGCTGGTCATGCCACCATCAAAAGATTTAAACCGGCCATCTACATCAGATACCACCAGGTGAGAAACGGAAAAGCGCACATCGGTATGGTATTTATCAATGGTCCAAGTAACGGCTTGTACGGGCGCGGTTTTATTGGCGTTGGGCTTTCCACCGTCTCTGACAGGGGTAAAGGAACTCATCAACAGCATGGCTGCAGCAAGAACTGGAACAAAGGCTATCTTTTTCATTTTTTACTATTTAATGTTTAAACTTTAATAAAGATACTGCTTTTTTTGATATTTCCGCCAGCGATGGGTATTTCTTTGCGTTAGCGGCGGAAAAAGCCTGGACCGTATAAATAAAAAACAGGAATGGTAAGTGCCGCTTGCCGGGCAGCAGTAATTTTGCAGGAACATGAACCATTTAAAGTTATCACAGCTCTCCGAAACCCTTGTTGGCTCAGAAATAGTAAAACTGGGGGGAGAAATAAGGGAAAAGATACGCCAGGGAGAAAGAATCTACAATTTCACCGTGGGTGATTTTGACCCGTCTATTTTTCCGATACCAAAAGAGCTGGAAGAAGAGATCATTGATGCCTACCGGAAACATTTTACCAATTACCCGGCGGCGGAGGGGAATCTTGATCTGAGGGAGGCCATCAGCGGTTTTCTCGCCAGCCGTCAGCAACTCCACTATACACCCGCTGAAATACTGGTGGCAGGTGGTGGCAGGCCCCTGATATATGCTTTGTTCCGGGCCATTTGTGACGCTGCTGACAAGGTTATTTATGCGGTGCCGTCCTGGAATAACAATCATTATGCAAATTTTGTAGGGGCTGAGCACATTGTAATAGAAGCCACGCGCGAAAACAATTTTATGCCTTCCGTAGACCAGTTGCGCCCGCATATCAAGGGCGCCACCCTGCTGGCATTGTGCTCGCCCCAAAACCCAACCGGTACCACCTTTAAAAAAGAAGACTTGCAGGCTATCTGTGACATGGTGGTGGAAGAAAATGATCGCCGTGGCGAGGATGAAAAGAAATTGTACCTGATGTACGACCAGATGTATTCACTGCTTACCTATGGCCAGATAGTACATTATGACCCTGTTTCGCTGCACCCGGGCATGCGCGCTTACACTATTTTTATTGATGCCATCAGCAAGGTGTTTGCAGCCACCGGCGTTCGGGTGGGCTGGTCGGTTGGGCCAGTGGAGATCATTGATAAAATGAAATCCTTTATGACCCACCTGGGCTCATGGGCGCCCATGGCAGAACAAAAAGCAGTTGCGCGCTACCTGTCGCAAACAGCAAACATCGATGGCTACCTGGCGCATTTTAAAAAAGAACTGGAGGAACGCCTGCAGGGCCTTTACAATGGCATCATGCAACTAAAGGAGGAAGGCTACCCGGCAGACGCAGTGGCACCGCAGGGAGCCATCTATTTAACTGTACAATTCAGTTTAACGGGCAGAAAAATAGCTGCCGGGCAGGTACTGCATAAACAGGCGGATGTAACAGCCTATTTATTAAACGAGGCTAAACTGGCGGTGGTACCTTTTTATGCTTTTGGTGCGGAAGCGGGCTCCAGCTGGTACCGGCTAAGTGTAGGTACCTGTAAAAAAGAAGAAATAGCACTGGTGATTGAGCAGCTCAGAAAAGCAATGGCAAAACTTTCATAGCCTGGTAATACAGTCAAAAAAAAAGCCCCAACCGGGGCTTTACAGCTATATGAATTATTGTACATTTCTTTTTGCTTATGACCTCTTTTCAGGAATTTTATTGCGGTATCATTGGTTACCACCTTAGCATCCCTGGATATAATTAGCCCTGCATGGGCAACTCAATTCTTATTACAAACAAACTGGAAAGGTTTCAACGCCGGCTGGTGTATTACCTGTACTATTTTTTTCCGGTTCATTACGATCTTGTGTTTGGTTATATCAAACACTTCATGTGCGGTACAAAAACTATCTACGGTTTCCAATTGAAATAACAAAGAATTGAGTTTTTCGAGTTCTAACTCAATTTGAAACTGGTTCATAGATTCATCTTTCACCAGGACAAGCAAATCCCTGTTAGTAGCCTTCATGTCTTATTAGATTTTAATATCCAACATACCCCTTGTGTATTCCACAACCACAACCTTTACCTGACACACGGCGTTCACTGTTGCATCCAAAAGCAAGCATCGCAGTCATCAATAATAAGAAGAATAAACTATTGTTTCTATTTTTCATGGTTTGGAGTTTCTAAATTAAACTATTTTGCTAACAAAATAGTATTTCCACGTTCACCAAATAAAAAAATTAACATTAAAAGCAACGGTCACTATACTGTGCTGGTAGCCCCGCTGGATTGGGGTTTGGGGCATGCGACCCGTTGTATTCCCCTGATCGAAAAATTATTAATTGCTGGTTTTAAAGTAATTATAGCAGCAGAGGGGGATCAGAAAATACTATTGCAATCGGCTTTTCCGGACCTGGAATTGTTAGACTTAAAAGGCTATCGGCTGCGCTATGGTTCAACAAAATGGCGCACCATTTTTAAAATAATTTTTCAGGTTCCAAAGATATTGACAGCAATCAACAGGGAAAACAGGTGGTTACGCAAGCTGGTTAATGCCAAACACTTGGATGCTGTAATTGCAGATAACAGGTACGGCTTGCGGCATAAAAAGCTTGTATCCGTTTTTATTACACACCAGCTGCACATAAGGACCGGATTAAATAAAATGACCGATAGCATTGTACAACGGTTAAACTATCATTTCATTAACCGTTTTAGACTTTGCTGGGTACCCGACACAGCTGGAGAAATCAATCTTGCAGGTGCTTTATCGCACCCTCTTATAAAACCGCGGATACCGATAGTTTATATTGGCATACAATCGCGCATACGCAAACAAAACCTGCCGCTGCTCAATCCATTGCTGGTATTGCTTTCAGGTCCGGAACCGCAGCGCAGTCTGGTGGAAAAGAAGTTGCTGGCACAGCTGGCACATTATAAAGAACCGGTTGTGCTCGTAAGAGGCTTACCCGCGGCAACCGATCATATCGCCTCTTCAGCGACGCTGACGGTCTACAATTATTTAGCAGGCCCTCCACTGGAAGAACTGATCAATCAATCGGCGGTTATCATCAGTCGATCAGGCTATAGCACCATCATGGATCTGTTACCGCTCGGTAAACAGTGTATTTTTATTCCTACACCCGGACAGGCGGAACAGGAGTACCTGGCTACCTACCTGGCAGGAAAACAGTATGCAGCTACTTGCGACCAGGATCTTTTCTTTTTGCCCGACATGCTGGAAAATGCAAAAAAAATGCAGGCGATCTCTTTTACTGCCGGCGAAACACCCGACTGGCCTGACGGGGCGATTCAACAATTGATGGAGGCGATTGACAGGCTAGGGCGTGCGTCGTGAGTGAGTAGCAGTTGCGGCCATCTATCACGACCGATGTACCATGCATCTATTGCTGCAACTTCGGGTAATCATAAAAAAGCAACTCTTTTTTTGTTCCCTTAAAATCTTTCCAGCTGTTTGTAGCGGCACTAACGGCAAAAATACCGCAGGTAGGTATATTATCTGTTTGAATAGAGGAGGTAAGCGTATTGGCAAAATCGGTTATGCCCGGGTTATGTGAAAACACAGCGATGCTGTTGAACAGGTCATTGGCCTCACTGACAAGCTGTTCAAAAAATAATTTGGACGAAAGATACAGCCGTGGTTCAAATATGATTTGATCTTTGCTGGTGCCGAACGCTAACGCAAATTTTTCGGCGGTTGCCCTTGCTCTTTGCGCAGGACTTGAAATAAAAGCGTCAAGGTGCTCTATCTTGCGCAGCAGCCTTGCCGCCATCGCATCGGCATCATGGAGGCCTCGCGGATTTAGTGGCCGGTCAAAATCGTTTAGGGCAGCATTGTCCCAGCTGCTTTTGGCGTGACGTACCAGTACCAGTCTTTTCATAGACAAAAATAAACAATCATCAATTCTTTTCCCGGGTAAGCAGCACAGTGATGGAGGTTAAATAAAACAGGCCTGTTTTATAATGGTTTTCGCAAAAGGAAAAGTAGTTTAAAAACGGAGACGTGAAGATA
Organism: uncultured Flavihumibacter sp.; assembly: GCA_964245425.1. Lineage (GTDB taxonomy): Bacteria > Bacteroidota > Bacteroidia > Chitinophagales > Chitinophagaceae > JACMLD01. The sequence goes on from CAXTMV010000006.1 coordinate 42,346, forward strand.
AGCTAATTTGAGCTACATTTTATCAATGCCGTCCCAAAACGGGAAAATTTATAGTTTGTTTGGCAGCAGCTGAATGCCGGCACATCAATAACCACGTATGTCTCGTTTCTCTACATAGTTGATGAAGGCTTTGTTCACTACGCGGTTGCCGCCAGCTGTTGGATAATTACCCGTAAAATACCAGTCGCCGGTATTGGTAGGACAAGCCTGGTGCAAAGACTCGATGGTCTGGTAGATCACCTGTACGGGAATATCCAGGCCATCGGGCGTAATCAGTTCGGCAATTTTATTGGAAATCTCTTCGGTTGTAAAAGGTTTGTATATCTGGCGCACCACATTTTCCGTATGCAGCTGACCGGTGGCTGCCAGTTCAAGACAACGCTGGTACAGCTCCTGTAACAAGTCTTCTTTATCATGCTCTTTCAGTAATTCCATGGCTGCCCGAAAGGCAATAAAGTCGCCCAGCTTGCTCATATCTATTCCGTAGCAATCCGGGTAGCGTATCTGCGGCGCGGAAGACACAACAATTATTTTTTTGGGCCGCAGTCTTGCCAGCATCCGCACAATGCTTTCTTTCAGCGTGGTGCCGCGTACAATGGAGTCATCGATAACCACCAGTGTGTCTTCATCTTTGCGCACCGTGCCGTAGGTAATATCATATACGTGCTGTACCATCTCATTGCGATTGGCAGCTTCCGTAATAAAAGTACGCATCTTCACATCCTTGATAGCAATTTTCTCGATGCGAATTCTACGGTTAATCATTTCCGATAGTTTCTCGTCGTCGTAGTTTTTACCCCAGGATAATATACGCTGCACTTTCACTTTATTCATATAATCTTCCATGCCTTTCTGCAAACCATAAAAAGCCACTTCTGCTGTATTGGGAATAAAAGAGAAAATAGTATTTTTCAAATCGTAGTTGATGGCGTTTAAAACGGCATCGCTTAAATTATGCCCGAGTGCACTTCGTTCACGGTATATTTTTTCATCATTCCCTCTTGAAAAATAAATGCGTTCAAAACTGCAGGCCCTTCTTTCTTTGGGTGCCAGTATTTGTTCAATACTATAATTTCCGTTGGCCCGTACAATCAGCGCCTGACCCGGCATTAATTCTTTCACTTCGTTTTCACCCACATTAAAAGTAGTACGGATGGCTGCCCTTTCCGATGCTGCCACTATCAAATCATCACTGATATAATAATAAGAAGGCCGTATGCCATGTTCATCGCGCATTACAAATGCATCTCCATTGCCAATCAGGCCGCCGATATGATAGCCGCCATCAAAAAGCGCCGCCGCTTTTTTTAATACTTTTACAATATCAAGCTGGCCTGGATCCTGTTCATCCTCCTTTACCATAAAATGATGCACCACTTCCATCATCGCGGCCAAATCACTTTGTTTCTGGAATTCGCCGGGCTCAATATTTACAAGTGAAAACATCTCTTCTGTGTTCACTAAATTAAAATTCCCGGCCAGGGCCAGGTTGCGTACGGGAATGACGTTTCTTTTGATAAAAGGGTGGCAGAAATCTACATTGTTCTTGCCCTGTGTGCCATATCGGAGGTGCCCCAATAACAATTCACCCAGGAACCGGACATGGCCTTTGAGCAGCCCCGGATGTTTTTTTATATCCGGCTGGTATTTCTCCAGATCGGTAATTTCTTCAGATACCTGCCGGAACAAATCTGCAATGGGCTGCTGCGCGATGCTCCTGATACGGTGAAGAAAGGGATAGCCCGGCTCTACGTTTAGTTTTACGGATGCAATGCCGGCCCCGTCCTGGCCGCGGTTATGCTGTTTTTCCATCAGCAGGTATAACTTATTCAGTCCGTACAGTACGGAACCATATTGCTGCTGGTAATATGGAAGGGGTTTACGCAAACGAATGAAGGCCAGCCCGCATTCATGTTTAATAGCATCGCTCATGGTAGGAAATGAGGCGCAAAAATAAGCCTGTATTCCCAGATAAAAAACCCAATTAATGTTATACCCCTAATTGCCTGTTATACATAGCCTGCAGAACTGTTGATAAAGTTGACCAGGGACGCTGAGTTCTTGAGTTTTAGCTTTTTAAGGATATTATGGCGGTGCACTTCTACCGTTTTCAGCGAAATATCCAGCTGCGTGGCTATCTCTTTGGAAGAATGTCCTTCCCGTATATGGTGTATGATCTGCATTTCCCTTTCCGTGAGTGAATTAACGCTGGGAGCATCCTGGTTGTCGTCTAGCAACTGATCGGAAATAATTGTTTTGATCTCATCGCAAACGTACTTGTTGCCGTTGTACACTTCTGTAATGGCATTGAACATTTCTTCTTTTGAAGAGTTCTTGGTAACATATCCCCTGGCACCTACCTGCAGCATTTTTTTAGCATAGGCTGGCTGGGAGTGCATGGAAACACCGATTATTTTGGAATCGGGCGACACTTTGCGAATTTGTTCCGTGGCTTCAAACCCATTAAACGGTGGCATGTTAATATCCATCAGGATAATATTGGGGTTCAGTTCTTTCGATAGTTCTACCGCCTGTTCGGCATCTCCGCATTCTGCTACTACCTCAAAGCGCTCGTCGCTGTTTAGAATATATGTCCATGTTTCACGGATCAGCTTGTGATCGTCTGCAATTAAAATAGTGATTTTTCCCATACTTCTGCGGTTTTTAAATGTTATGAATTGGTACCTGTATAAAAAGCTTACAGCCCTTACCCGGTGCAGTGGTAATGATTACTTCTCCGTTAAAAAGATGGGCCCTGCTTTCTATATTGGAAAGACCCACGCCTTTTTTGAATTTTACTTTTTCCAGCTCAAAGCCCTTTCCGTTATCAACAATTGAAAGATTAATAAGTTTTCCGTTCAGCTTCAAATCAATCAAGATGCGGGTGGCTTCAGCGTGTTTCAGCACATTGCTCACCTGCTCCTGCATAATGCGGAACAGCATCAGTTTCTGTTTGTCGTCTATTATATTGTCAAAATCGCCCTGGTGGGTGAACTGCACCTGCAGGGCGTTCGTCATTTGCAAAGATTCCACCAGGTCGTTCACAGATTCGATCAGCCCGAGATCTTTCACGCTGGGCGGTACGAGGGCTTTGGAAATATGCCTTATCTCATTGATGGCGGTAAAAATGCTATCGGCGCTCCTTTTAATCAGCGCATCTTTCTGTTTGGTATCTGTTTTGGCCAGTTCCAGGTAAAGCTTAGCAGTAGAAAGTATCTGGTTTACATTATCGTGCAACTCTTTGCCTATTTCTGCCCTTTCCTTTTCCTGGGCATCTACCACGGCCTGGGCAATGCTTTTCTGCCGGTTTATTTCCTGTGTCAGTAATTGCCCTTCCAGTTTTCTGCGGTCAGTAATGTCTTGCATGGCGCCTACAAAACGGATGGCATTGCCTTCCGCATCCCAGATAATAAACGCCCTGTCTGCCACCAGCACATAAGTATTATCTGCTTTCCGGAACCGGTATTCAAAATGCACCACCCCCCGCTCATTATTTTTGATGGCTTTATTGTACAGTTTTTTTGTTTTCTCTATATCGTCCGGGTGTACATTGCTTTCCCAGAAACCATTTTTGCCGGCATGGTGACCAGCCGTATACCCGAATATGGAATAAAAATTTTCACCCCAGTACAAGCGCTTGGTCTTGATATCATAATCCCAGATGGCATCATTGGTGGCCTTTGTTGCCAGCAGGTAGCGCTCATTGCTTACGTTTATTTTTTGTTCTGCCTGTTTGTTCTCTATGATTACGCCCAATAAGGTAGCCACCCGTTTAAAAAGCTCCAGCTGTTCTTCAGATGGCGATTGCTTTTGCCGGTAATAGCCCGCAAAAGAGCCCAGCACTATATTGGAGGAGCTGAAAATCGGAAAAGACCAGCAAGCCGCCAGTTTATATCTCCCGGCTAGCTTCTTGTACTGCTGCCACAGCGGATCTGTTTTAATATCTGATACAATCACTAATTTACGTAAAAAGATCGCCGTTCCGCAAGAGCCGGCCTGTGGGCCGGTTTCGAGGCCATTTACGTGGGTAGTAAAACCACCCGGCAGGGAAGGTGAGGACAAATGCTTTACTTTTCTATTGTCTTCATCCAGCAAGAGCACCGAACAGAGCAGGCCCGGGTTAAATTTTTCCAGCCCGGTCAGGAAATAGTCAACCGTATTTTTCAATGAAGCATCGGGGTTAATGTTTAGTTCCAACACCTCTTTTTCCAAAGAAAGCAGCATCTGTTGCTTTTTACGGTGGGTGATGTCCTTAAAATAAATAAACAGGCCCTGTTGCGAAGGGTAAGCGCTGATATCAAAGTATACTTTAAGCTTGCTGATATACAATTCAAATGAAAAGCCCTTGTTTGCCGCAATTTTTTTCTGGTAGCGTGCCAGCCGTTTGTCTTTTCTCAGTTCCGGTAAGGCCTGCCAGAGGTTTTTACCGAGTACATCCACATCCCTGATACCGGTCAGCTGTTCCGCAATAGGGTTCCACCATAAAATATTGAGTTTATGATCCAATGCTATAAAACCATCTGTTATACTGTTTAATATATTGGTGATATGGCCGGAATAAGACTGCAGCTGTTGCTCAGACTGCTTGCGTTCTGAAATATCGTGCAGGCTAACGATCACACCATTGATGGTATTATCTGAAAACCTGTTGACGCTTTTTGATTCTACCCAACACCATCCGCCTTCCCTGTTCCTGATTCGTATGTCGGTCACAATGCCTGCATCGGGGTTTGCCATCAATTCATCAAATAATTTGCCCGACCGCTGCAGGTCTTCCGGATGAACCAGGTCAAGACCCGGCGAACCTATCAGCTCATCTTCATTATACCCCAGTATGGCGGTTAAGGAAGGCGTAACGTATTTAATGATCCCCTGCTGGTTCATTACAAATACTACATCAATTAAATTCTGCAGGATTGCTTTAAATTTCAGTTCATTTCTACGAAGGGTTTCTGCTGCGGTGATGGAAGCATTCTCTAACAGACCGGCCTGAAAACGTATTTTCTCTTCGGCCATCTTGTAGTCGTTAATATCAACCAGCGAACCAATATAA
>CAXTMV010000006.1:47408-53304 GCA_964245425.1 uncultured Flavihumibacter sp.
TGGGTATCGAATTGTCCAGTACCCAACGGTATTCGCCGGTACGGTATTTAAGCCTGTATACGAGCGAAACAGGCTTCTTTTCAAGAAATCCCTTCTTGTATTCCCCTATGCCGATATGGATATCGTCTGGGTGGATGACTTTGTTCCATCCATCTCCCAAAGCTTCTTCCGCCTTGATGCCGGTAAAATCAGTCCAGTATTTATTTACATAGGTCGTTTTGTCGTTCCCATTGCTCACCCAAATCATTACGGGTGCATTGTCTGCCATCGTACGAAAGCGTGCCTCGCTTTCAAGCAATATTTCCTGTGTTTTTTCTTTTTGTGTTACATCGTTCACAATAACCAGCCGGGCGTCATTGCCACTATACAGGAAATCATAAGACTGTATTTCCACGCATATTAACCCGCCGTCTTTTTTTTGGTGCAGCCAGCGCGTATTGTCGTTTACTTTTACAGGTGCAAGGGCGTACAGGTGTTCGTCAAATTTTTGCTTTTCACTCAGCGGACGAATATCGGCAACCGTCATTTGCAGGAATTCATTTTTTGAATATCCATAATGTGTGATGGCTGAATCATTCACATCCAGGAATTGCCAGGTCATTTTATCATAAATCCACATGGGTTGCGGACTGTCTTCGAAAAGAGATTTGTACACACCGGCGGCAGAAGGCATATAGCCTTTTTTACCGTTTACAGGCGTTTCTACGGCCGACCATTGCAGCACATTATCCTCACGGTCATGCATATGCATTTTTATGATCGTCCAGCCGAGCCATAAAGGCTTTTTGCCGGGCTTATATAATACTGTGTCGCATTCAAAAGAGGACCGGTTATTGAAAAGAACAGCCAGGCCGCCGTCCGGTACTTCACAATCTTTTTCAGAAAAAAAAGAAAGGAAAGAATGATTAAAAAGTTTGTCGCGGGTTGTTTCCAGCAAGCGGAATAACAGATCGTTGACAGATAAAACGGCGCCGTTCAGATCTGTTACCACGGTGTAAATCCGTGGCGCAGACTGATTGATGGCAGGTGCCGTCTCTTCCGCTGTTATGCTTAACATATATTACCTGTTAAAAGAATCTGCCTGCCTTAACCGGGAAAAATAAACAATTGAACAGTTGTACATTATAGCGCCAGTAACTAATTACAACAGCTAACCAGTAATAAATGTAAACAAAAAAGCACTGAAAATTCAGTGCTGGTATTATATTTAAAGATTGATAAGTGTTAACCCTTAACGAGCGGCGCTGGCTGCATTTTGCATCCACTTTTGCAATTGGGAGCAGGTTTTATAATCGTCGTCGATCATGATATAATAAGTAGAAATTTTTGAGTTGAACCACTTTTCAAGCGCCTCGCCTTTTTTCTCTTCCAGTGCACGTTGTGCTTCCCGGTTGTAATCATCGCGCATGTTTTCAATATGCGGCTCCGTACGGGTTTTCAGGTAAACAATCCGCACGCTTTTTTTACCACGTTCGTCGGTAAAAGTAACCGGCTGTGAATATTCGCCCACTTTTAATTTAGGTAATATTTTTACCATGTCCTTATCCAGCTGGTCGATGGTGCAGAACGTACCGTTCTGGCATTGTACCATCCCCGCGGTATACTTGGAGATATCGTCTGAACTGTAACGGCTCACTGCTTCGCCAAAAGCCATGGTACCTGCAATCAGTTTTGCGCGGACGGAATCCATCTTGCTTTCTGTTATTTTTATTTCATCTTCTGTAATCTGTGGAATTTTCAGAATATGCCTTACGGTAGCATCATCACCTGAACGGCTTACCATCTGAATAATATGGTAGCCGAACTTTGATTTGATCACCGGCGATACCTGGCCTTCCTTCAACCGGAAAGCGGCCTGCACAAAAGTAGGGTCCATTACTTTTTCCGTACGGTTGATGGCGTACATCCCCCCGGTGTTCTTGCTGCCCGGATCATCTGTATAAAGGCTGGCCAACGTTTCGAATTTACGGCTGCCGGATTCAACTTGGCTTTTATAATCATTCAATTCGTCGATGGCGTTTTTATCAAGGTCCCGGCTGGGTGTGGGGTACATGATTATCTGGCCAATTTCCAGCTGGCTCTCCAGGTAGATAAGACTGTCTTTCGGTATTTTATCAAAAAAAGCTTTTACTTCGGCCGGCGTTATTTTAACACCGTCTACTATCTTGTTACGCATCTGCTCTGCCAGCTTTCTTTCTTTGAAAGAGGTTCTGAAATCTTCTTTTATCTGGTAAACGGTTCTGCCGGCAATTTGCTCCAGCGCTTCTTTAGAACCATAAGCTTGTACAAAACCACGCACCTGGTTATCCAGCAGCGATTCCAGCTCATCGTCACTAACTGTCAGCGAATCTTTTTCTGCCTGCAACACCAGTGCTTTAAGGGTAAGTGCCTGTTCCATTACTGCACATTCTGCATTATCGGGCACAGCTTCATTGCGCCTTTGCCGATCCAGTATTTCATTGGTAATTTCAGATTGCAGGATGATTTTATCGCCCACAATGGCAGCAACTTTATCGGCCACTACTTTTTTACTTTGGGTAATACCTGATTGCGGCTGCGCCAGTGCTGCCAGGGCGCTCCATGATAAAATAAATAAAAAGCTGATTTGTTTCATACTCATACGATTCTGGATAACTCAAAAATATTCTGTACCAGCGTTAAAGTAGCCGCTCCATGCGCCTTTTAACAAAAGTTTGTTGGTAGGTAACAGGTGGGGGTATTGGATGTAAGGTAAGGAACGCTTTCTGATTTTGAAAGAACTTTACCCCTGCATTGAACATTGATTATTGATTGTTTGCAACAAAACACTCACTGTTCACTGGTTAAGTACTGTTCTTCAACAGTAAAGGTGTAAGAACCAAAGCCATATCAACCAGCTTAGACCTTACACCTTCAACTGTATGCCTGCCCCTTACGCCTTTATAGTGTTCTCTTAACTTCTTCTTCTTCAAATGCTTCTACAATATCACCAACTTTAAGGTCATTGAAATTCTTGATGGTTAAACCGCATTCCATACCGGACGGAACGTCTTTTACATCATCTTTAAACCTTTTCAGGCTGGCCAGTTCTGCGCTGGCGCCTTCACCCTTGGGATATTCAACAATGCCGTCGCGGATGATACGGATACGGGCATTACGGGCAATTTTTCCATCCATTACAAAACAGCCGGCCACTGTTGCCTTATCAAATTTATAGACTTCCCTTACTTCCACATTGGCCAGTATCTTCTCCTGTATTTTTGGCTCCAGCATACCTTCCATGGCGCTCTTGATCTCCTCGATGGCATTGTAAATGATGGAGTAGGTCTTAATTTCCACTCCTTCGTTATCGGCCAGCCTTCCTGCCTGCAGGGAGGGGCGGCAGTTAAACCCTACAATCACCGCATCTGAAGCAGCTGCCAGCAACACGTCATTTTCGGTAATAGCGCCTACACCTTTCAGTACTACGTTAATGGCCACTTCATCGGTAGACAGTTTCTGCAATGAATCGCTCAATGCTTCTACCGATCCATCCACATCTCCTTTTATAATCAGGTTCAGCTGTTTGAAATTACCAAGTGCCAGGCGGCGTCCGATCTCATCAAGCGTAATATGCTTCTTGGTGCGGATACCCTGTTCGCGTAGTATCTGCGCCCTTTTGTTGGCAATTTCCTTGGCTTCTGCCTCATCGTGGTAGATCTTGAATTTTTCACCCGCCTGCGGCGCACCGTTCAGGCCCAGGATCTGAACAGGCGTGGAAGGAGGGGCAATGTCCATCCGCTGGTTCCTTTCGTTGGTCATGGCTTTTACACGCCCATAATGCTGGCCGCTCACCATTAAATCGCCCTGGCGGAGGGTACCATTCTGCACCAGCAGGGTAGCCACATAACCGCGGCCCTTGTCGAGCGAGGCTTCAATAATGGTTCCGGAAGCTTCTTTATCGGGATTGGCTTTTAATTCGAGCAACTCTGCTTCCAGCAGCACTTTCTCCAGTAACAAATCTACATTGAGCCCCTGCTTGGCACTCAGTTCCTGGCTCTGGAATTTTCCACCCCATTCTTCTACCAGTATATTCATGCTGGCCAGCTGCTCATATATCTTTTTGGGATTGGCGCCGTCCTTATCTATTTTATTCACCGCAAATATCATGGGTACATTGGCCGCCTGTGCGTGGCTGATGGCTTCTTTTGTCTGCGGCATTACTGCGTCATCTGCCGCTACCACAATGATCGCAATGTCGGTTACTTTGGCACCACGTGCACGCATAGCCGTAAATGCTTCGTGACCGGGTGTATCAAGGAAGGCAATCTTTTTACCATTCTGCAGGGTTACCTCGTAAGCACCGATGTGCTGGGTAATACCGCCCGCTTCACCGGCTACTACATTGGCGCTGCGGATATAATCGAGCAGCGATGTTTTACCATGGTCTACGTGCCCCATGATGGTAACAATCGGCGCCCTGGGTTTCAGTTCCTCGGGATCATCCTGTTCGTCTTCCTCTTCCATTTCAGCCTGCTTGTCCATATCAATGAACTCAACATCAAAACCAAACTCACTGGCCACCAGTTCTATTACATCGGCTTCCAGGCGCTGGTTGATGGATACCATCAGGCCAAGACCCATACATTTTCCGATCACATCTGCGTAGCTGACATCCATCAGGTTGGCCAATTCGCTAACGCTGATAAATTCTGTCAGCTGCAGTTTATTATCCTGCATGTCTTCAGGGCCCTGGTCGGCGTTTTCCTGGCGTTTTTCTCGCCTGTATTTGGCCTTCAGGCTTTTACCACGGCCACCGGCACCCGCCAGTTTGGCCTGTGTTTCCCTGATCTTATCCTGAATTTCCTTTTTATCGATTTCTTTTACCTCGCGTCTTGCTGCTACACCACCCCGTTGCGGTGCATTGCCTCTTCTAAAGCCTCCGCCTGAACTGGCGCCACCCCGGTTAGGGGTATTGGGACCTGCGGCCGGATCGCGTTTGATGATGCCCAGCTGGCCGGGCCTGCGCGCCGGCTGACCTGTTGAGCCCTGCTGCCCTTGCTGGCCCTGGCCAGGCTGGTGGCGGGCAACAAAAGGTTCTCCCTTTTTATCTATGGGGATGCGTTTGCGTTTGCGTTTTTCTTCGTTGGGTTTGGGGCGGGTATCACTGTCTACGGGCAGTTCAATTTTGCCCAGGATCTTGGGTCCTTCCAATTTTTCGGCCCTGATATTCTCAATTACAGGCGCCTGGATATCTTCTTCTGCCACGGATGATTCCGTTGTTTCAACGATTTCGTTTTTAATAACCGGGGGCGCCTTCTCTTCTACAACAGGAATATTTTTTTCCTGCAGCACCGGGGTTGAAATCACCGGCTCTTCTTTAACTGGTTCTTCCGCCTCTTTTGATTCGTCTTTTTTCTTAGGGTTCTTTTTGGGGCGCGTGGAAGAATCTATCGCGGAGAGATCGATTTTATCAAACACTTTGGGCCCTTCTATTTCTGGGGCTTCTACCTTGCTTATTTCGGGTGCTTTTTCTTCAACTTTCAGGTCTTCTTTTTGCACAACCGTTTCAACAGGCTGGGGAGCTGTAACAACCACTGGTTCGGGCTGTTTCACTTCTTCGGGCGCTTTTTTTGCCGTAACCGTATTGTCGCGTTTAAAAAGGATTTCTTCTTCATCCTTTTTCTTGCGTGCGTCTGCACCGCTGCCTTTCGGAAGGTCAATCTGATCGCTTTTGATCTTGGCTACCTTATCGCCCTGGAACTCCAGCTGCAGGGAGCGGTACATGTCTTCCGTCAGCTTTGAAGTCGGCTTCAGATCGTCTTTGCTAAACCCTTTGCCATAGAGGAATTCCACAAGGGTATCTTTACCGATGTTAAATTCTTTGGCAGCGGCCATTAATCGTGGTGGTGTTGTTTCTGACATTCAGTATTTTAAA
>CAXTMV010000007.1:0-23092 GCA_964245425.1 uncultured Flavihumibacter sp.
GCCTAATATTGCACGCATAAACAAACTTGTAACGGTAAACATGAGAATAGCATCCCCGTTTCTTTTAATGTTATGTTTAGTTTTTTCAATATATTCTTTTTCGCAACAGGATACCCTTCCCCACCCTGTTACGCCGGTAGATTCTTTCCCTGCAAATGTGCCGCTCCGGATCAGTAACCTCAATCCATATTTTACCATTCATTCTGACTCTACCCTCAGTTACAACCTGGAGATCAATAAGGATGAAAAAAAATATTACTGGTTCCTGCGCAATTCGCCGGTTGGCCTGCACATTAACAAAGACGATGGCATACTGACCTTTAAAGCAGAAAAATCCTTCTTTCTTTCCGGCAAACTGAAATACGATGTAGAATACAAGGTAAATGTGGGCGTGCAAAACCTGTCTGATCCTAAAGAAAAAGTAGATACTTTTTTTACCATCGTGTTTTATAACACGGATATTGTTGTGTCTAAGGTGAAGCCAACTGTCAGCTCAACCTTAACAGTAGACGAAGGCGATACGGTCAGCTTCAAAGTGCAATGCGATAACGGAAGCTTCCCTATAGAAAGTATTACTTTTTTTGCCAACCGGCCGCTGAAAAACTTTACGCTGGTAAAAAAATGTGACGATGATTTTACCTGGATGCCGCCATTCGATTTTGTAAAGGAAAATGATTCCGCTAAAATAAAAATTTTGGTATTGAGCTTTGTGGGTGTGAATAAATTCCAGGTACGGGATACAGCAACGGTACGCATCATTGTTCGGGATGCCCTCAATTATCCGCTGGCAGAAGAAGACTACAAGCAAACAGTGAAGAATGTAAATACCTATATCCTGCAGCTGAAGTATACGTTTCTGCAGCTGGATAAGAGTGTTAAAAGCACCAAAAACGCCCGTACCACTTTCGATATCACCGGTTCTACCACCGCGCTGACCGGCAGCATATTAGCCTCGTCTGCCAACGCCAGTACACAGAAGACCGGCCAGATATTACCGGGCGTAGGTATTTCACTGGTTCCCATCAAAGAAGCCGTTGCGCCCCAAAAAGTGTTCGACCAAAACCAGGCTTCCCTGGTAAGGGGATCGATCAAAAGACTGGATTATATGGTCAAAGACAATTCCCTGGTGGGTGAAAGGGATGCCGATATTGTTAAAAAGACGGGCAAGCTGAAAGATGAATTGAAACAAACCCAGATACAGCTGATTGACATTCCGTTGGTAATGGCAACAGATATAACAGACGACGATGTAAATAAATATTTTGAAAGCCCCAGCGTTAAGAAAAAATACAGGACAAAGAAATAGAAGCCGGCCACTATCTGGCCGTATTGTAGAATAATTTCCGCAGGCAGGTTTGAACCGGTTTTATTTTTGCAATTCAAGCTGGCCAGCATCTGTAAATTCACCTTCTGTTACACTGATACCCTCTTTAACACCATTGCGGTAAGGGGGCGCGGCTTCCACCAACAATTTATAATTACCTGCCGCCACGGCAGAAAACTGGAAGGTGCCGTTTACAACATTCACCGACACCGTATCTTTTCCTGAAAATAGAAAGGCCCGCAGGCCTGCCTCCGGGGGTATAACAGTACCCCTCACCGATCCACCCATACGGTGTGCCTTGTTAAAGGACATTACAATAATGATTGCCAGCAATGCCGCCAGCACCCAGCCCGGTTTTATTTGTTTACTTAATGTATGCATAATTGTTCCCGGCTATGCCGGCAGGTATGCATAAGAGAAATTTGTGCCAGTCTATTGTTCAATCGCCCAGCGGGCATTTTGCTGGCCGCGCACCAGGGGCAGTGCCTGTACCTGGCCGTTCTGATCTGCCAGGGCAGCATTGCGCGTGCCGTTCTTAATAATATAAGTATTGCCGCCGTCTGTCGACTCTATCGTCCACAGCGCACTGTTGGATTGGTTATTGGATGATAATAGCCCGCTGTTATCGACGGTGAGAAAACTGTTCTTCCAGCGGTTCTGGATATTATAGTAACCGACGCCATTGACCGTTACCGGTATGATCTGCCATTGGGCGCTCCACCAGTCGTTTTCAATGACGGTGCAGTCCAGCGGACCCTTTTGCACATTGATGTAATTATTGGTAAACGTGTTCCTTAATTTTACAAACCCATTGGTAAAACCAGGGGCCTGTGCCGGTGGCATACCTGTATTGGTGCCATAGCCATTACCGCCATTGTTGCCGGCATATGCATTGCCAGCACTGCTGGCCGAAGCAACCGGCTGTAATGCATTGGCCAGGTAAACCACTTCCATATTGGGCTTTTCATTGAGGGGAACAATTACAATTGCATTGGCGCTGATGGTTTGCCCGGCTTTTATCCAATAGCCTACCTGTACCAGGCGTTTATTTTTGATGGCTTTGCCGGAAGCATCCTTATCGTCTACCAGGGCCATAATATTACAGGGCATTGCTTCAATAATGGCCGATTTGGAGGTAAGTCGCGCGCCGGTGGCATTTAAACAATTAAACTGCGCCAGCTGATCAGATACATTGCCCAGCAGGTTTAGCCCTTCCTTGTACAGCATTATTTTTGATTCCTGGGTTGTATTGCTTACATAAAACCGTACGGAGAACCGGCTGAAATTGCCTTTATTGCCCACCTCTTTCTCTTCTTCACTTTTTATACTGTAGCCCATCGAAAGGCCGTTCAGGTTAACTGGTGCAGCTTCCGTTACCTGGTAGGCAGACTGGCCGAATGTATTCAGGCCTTGCAGGAGTAGCAGGCCGAGCATTATTTTTCTCATATGTTAGTCTGGTGTTTTTTATAGCAATAACCGGCGAAAAGAAAATCATTCTATGCCGAATGCAATTTTTGCTTTGTTATAATAAATAAGCCGGGCAGGATAGCCGGTTTGTGCGCCATTGATCACTTGTGTGATCTGTTTAAAATTTGCCGCGTCTGCCAGCGGGTTTAAATTACCGGATGCCCAGAATTCGCAGGCAGACTGTACCGCAAATTTTGGTACCGTCATATCATCGGGATTCGCTATAAAATCGTGGTGGGTAAGTTCGGTCATTCGCTGGTAGAATACTTTTCCGGTTCCGTTGAACCAGCCGCGGCCACGGTATTTGAATCCGTCTCCGCTGGCGCTATCGCCGTTTCCCAACCGGCCGGCATATACAAAATTGCCCAGGGCTTCAGGATTTTTGAGATAGGGCAAAGTGCTGTCTACCGTTGGAAACCGGCCCGGCCAAACCTGCTGCAGCCGGCCAGATGTACTGTAAAAAAGATTTTCAGAAAGTTCCCGCAGTTCGCCGCTTTCCAGAGCGCCCTGTGCCAGGTACGCAGACAAGCGAAGCGGTGTGTTGATCTGGTAGTTGGGTAATTGCTGGTTAAACTCGTCCAGGAAATTTTCCAGCACCTGTGTTCTGGCCTGTGGCATAATCTGCGCTAGTTGCTGCAGGGTGATGAGCATAAGGCATTTATTTTAGGGGTGATATTGCCGTTAGTATACAGCCACCGGCGGGCGCCTCCTTATCGGGCCGGGCTGTTCTGTCAAATATAATTAATGTTTATATCGGGCTGTTTATTTATTTCTGCTGCCGGCCGGCGGTAATGAACCGCGTTGGTTTACTTGCACCGAGGCAGGCACGGATCCTTTAATGGTTAGTTTAATAACGGAGGCAATGGCGTCGGGTGCAGTGGCGGGCAGCACAACGGTTAATCCCGTTGGGCCGCTCGTTGTTTGAAGGCGCCGGCTGTTGGCCAGCAGGCTGGCGGTTATTATCTTGTTGTTTACCGGCGGCAGTACCAGCTGCCCGTTGGCGGGCCAGTCAAAAACAGTTAAATACAAAACGGTGTTTTTGCCGGTCTCTTTTTTTGTGCAGCGTCCCCAGGTAAACAACCCGAAAGGACTGGCCTTTGTACCATAAATCGCTTCACTGTTAATTTTCATCCAGGCGCCGATGCCTTTCAGCAGGTCGATGCTTTGCTGGGGGAAGCTGCCGTCAGCTTTCGGTCCCACATTCAACAAGTAGTTACCGCCTTTGGAAGCGATGTCTACCAGGTTATGTACCAATGCGGCCGTGCTTTTCCAGTTATTGGCATCGCTTTTATAGCCCCAGGTTTCATTCATGGTCATGCAGGTTTCCCAATCTTTACCATCCAGCTCGGCCAGGTTCGGGATGCGTTGTTCCGGTGTTTTGTAATCGCCCGGGTAGTTGGGTCGTTTTAACCGATCGTTGGTAATAATGGCGGGCTGCATTTTCAGCAATGCGTTTAGTTTTGCTGCAAATTCATCGGTCATGCCCGTGGGTGTATCCCACCACAGCACCGCCACCTCGCCATAGTTGCTCAGCAATTCTTTTACCTGGGGCACTGCCACATCATCTATATACTGCGACATCGTTTTAGTGGTCTGTGCGGGATCCCAGTGGCCTTCATGTTCTTTGGTATAGGCATCAATCAAAGCAGAATCCGGGTTGGCCCAGCCTTCGCTGGCCGTCTTACGGGCTACCGCCCCACCGGGATTGTTCCAGTCCTGTGCCTGTGAATAATAAAAACCGAGTTTGATGCCTTCCCGGCGGCAGGCATCTGCCAGTGGTGTCAACAGATCTTTTTTATAGGGCGTTGCATCTACTACATTCCATTTGCTGGCATGGGAGCCGAACAGGGCAAAACCGTCGTGGTGCTTGGCCGTGATAACAATATATTTCATACCCGCTTCTTTAGCGGCTTTTACCCATTCATCCGGGTTGTACAGCACCGGATTGAATTGTGCTGCATATTGCTGGTATTCTGCTACGGGTATCTTGCCCCGGTTCATGATCCATTCACCAATATTTTTTATTTTCTGCCCGCGGAAATTACCGGCAGGTACGGCATAAACGCCCCAGTGAATAAACATGCCGAAGCGCGCTTCGCGCCACCATTGCATCCGCTGGTTGCGCGATAAACTGTCCTGCCCGAACAACGATGCCTGCAAACAGAAAAGGCTGAGCAGCAAAAGGATATTTTTTTTCATACAACGGTAATTTAATCGTTGAAAAGATACTGCACGATGATCGGAGAAAAGGTCTTCCACATTATTTGCATTAGCACATCAGCAAATTAGCATATTATTCTTCCATCCATATCAGCGGGTTGCGCACCGGCAAATTCCTTATCACTTCTTCTACAGCGGGTGCATGATCCAGTTTTTTCCAGGTATTGAACCAGGCCGTTGTATTAAATGCCTGTGCGCCGAATACCAGGAAAGGTTGTGCAACCGGCCATTCGTTCCAGTACATCACATCGGGTGCCAGCGGCCAGCTATCTTTATCGGCAATAAAGGGGTACAGGTAGTCAATTCCTTTTTTTATTGATTTGCCATCGGGGGTTTGAAAGGTCCAGAGATCATCGGTTGCAACAGACAAGGTCTGGCAGATGATGGCCATCGCATCCAGGTTAAAAATAGAATACCCGTATGCTTTTGTTCTTTTCAGCTCCAGCGGAAAACTGCCGTTTGCTGCCATCTGCCCGGGCAGCAGCACCTGTTTGAAACGGTTGCTGCAAAATGACAGCAGCGTTTTGTTTGTGGTAAACCTGGCAAATACCGCCACCTGCATTACCCAGCAGGTGCCATGGTTATTCAATGCATTCATTTCATCTTTTCCATAAGGGTGCGTGGTAAGCCATTGCAGCAGGCTGGCCACCCATTGCCGCGCGCCCCGCAGTACGGCCGTGTCCATGGCCGCCGATGATGCCATTACCCGCAATGCCTGTATGGCTTCCATCAGCTGGATGCCATCAATGATGCCTATGCCGCGCCCTGTAAAACGACCTTTTATGGCCTGTGCGTACAAAAGGCTGGGATGCATACAGGTGGCGGTATCTGTAAACCAGGCCTTATAATGCGGCAATGCAGCGCGTACATATTTGTTGTTGCCGGTTAGCAAATAGGCAGATGCCAGCGCGCCGGTTAACTGGCTGAATCGAATCATGGCCTGGCGGTGGGCGGTAAAGTTATCCGGGTTGCTGTGCCCGTCTTTTTGGATGTAGGGACTGTCTGCGCTCACCGGGTTGGGCCACCAGTAGTCGCCTTCGCTGTAAAAATCGTGGGGGCCGCCGGCGCTGCGTGGGCAGCTTTCAGAAGTAACGGTAATGGGTAGTTGCTTTATGGCTTTTTCGGCCTGTTGAAGTGCCTGCTGCCGCAGAACGGCTTTTACCTGGTCTTTATAGTTGTTGCGTTGCTGGCAGGCGGGCGGCGCGGGGCAGCAAAGCAGCAGGGGCATCGCAATCGCAAATAGTATTTTCATACTTAATCAATAAAGAATCAAATATCGGGTGGCTGCTGCGGGTTGTGTTACTGCACAGAACAGATTTGTAACCATCTTCCATCGTTTGCAGTGAGCCGTCCGCATGGCAATACTAGAGATTTTTTTTCAGGGATCCCTTTTTTTGGCAAATCACTACTCAAACGTTTTAGTAAATAAATTGCCAGCACATGAAAACGATTCCAGATTTTTTTACCAAGTTTGAGGTGGTTATCATAACCTCAAAAACTGATTGCTATGCTACAAACGCTCCCTCCAAGGGGGAATCAATCCCTTCTAAAATTTCCTTTTTTTATTTCCCTGCTCCTGCTTTCCCTGTTTTCTTCGGCCCAAATGAAAACGATTTCAGGTGTGGTAAAAGATACGGCCGGCAACCCGCTGCAAGGGGTTTCCATTACCGTGCAGAAATCAAAAGCCGGTACCAGTACAGATGCAAGAGGGCATTTTTCCCTTAGCGCTGCCCCGGGTGCCGTACTCGTTTTTTCATCGGCCAACAGTGATAACGTCAATGTTACAGTCGGAAGCGAAAGCGAATACAATGTAACGCTTACCCAACGGGTCAGTGCGTTGAACGATGTGGTGGTTATCGGTTATGGCCGGCAGAAAAAAGTAAACCTGGTAGGGTCGGTCGGCACGGTGAATGTAGACGACAAGTTTACCGGGCGGGCGCTCCCCAATGTATCGGAAGGACTTACCGGGCTGGTACCCGGCCTCACGGCTACACAATCGACCGGTATGGCGGGCAGGAATGGTGCCGCTTTGCTTATCCGCGGGCTTGGCACACCTAATAACAGCACCCCGCTGATAGTGGTGGATGGCATCCCGGATGTAGACATCAACCGTGTTAACCCGAACGATATTGAAACCATTTCTGTATTGAAAGATGCCACCTCCGCTTCTGTGTATGGTTCCAGGGCGGCCAATGGTGTAATATTGATCACCACCCGCACAGGTAAAGGATTAAAAAAGACACAGTTCAATCTAAGCAGCAACAATGCGCTGGAAAAAGCCACCAAGGGCATCAGCTTCCTGGCCAACTATCCGCTGGCGCTTACAACAGAACAGCGCCGCTCTGCCACCAATACCCTTGCTTCCAACCAGCTCTATAAAAATGGTACCATCGACCAATGGATGGCACTGGGTATGATCGATCCGTTGCGTTATCCCAATACAGACTGGTGGAACGTGATCATGCGGGATGGTAAACTGCAGAATTATAATGTATCTGCAGCAGGCGGTGGCGACCGATCGAATTTCTTTGCTTCCGTTGGCTACAAACTGGAGAACGGGCTGCAGATCAACAACGATTACAGCCAGTACAATGCACGTTTTAATTTCGATTATAAGCTGCGCGATAACATGAACACCGGCTTTAAGTTCGCAGGCAACTGGTCTAATTTCACTTATGCACTCGAAGAAGGGTTTACCGATCCCGCTTCTACCAATACGGCAGGATTTGACCTTCAGTATGCCGTGGCCGGTATTACACCCTATGACCCCACTACCGGTTTATTCGGTGGGGTAATGGCTTATGGCGAAGATCCCCAGGCATACAATCCCTACCAGCAATACATCAACAGCCCCAACCACCAGACCCGGCAGGAAGCCAGCGGTACGGCGTACTGGGACTGGACGCCCATTAAAGGATTGACGGCGGGCATTGATTATAACCTGAATTATTATAACCAGTTCAACTGGTCGGCCCCTACCCCGGCGCAGGCATTTAATTTTCAGACCAATGCCTATGGCAGCCGTGTGTATGTTGGTCCCAATGCAGCGGTCTCCAATACCAACCTGAATGGATTTAAAACGCTGATGGATGCAAGGCTGAATTACCATACTACCATCGGCAAGAACCACGACATCTCGGCTTTATTTGTATACAGTGAAGAATACTGGAACGACCGGTCTCTTTCCGCTTCCAGGAATGATCGCCTGGCACCCGGCCTTTCTGAAATTGACGGCGCATTGCCGAACGTTATTTCCAATGGCGGTAATTCCAGTGCAGAAGGCCTGCAATCTTATATCGGCCGCGTTAACTATACGGCATTCGGAAAATACCTGCTGGAAGGAGATATGCGCGTAGACGGATCTTCCAAATTTGTTCCCGGCCAGCGCTTCGGTTATTTTCCGTCTGTAGCAGTAGGCTGGCGCTTTACAGAAGAAGATTTCCTGAAACCTTACCTGAGTTCATTTTTAAGCAATGGTAAGCTGCGCGCTTCTTATGGCGGACTTGGCAACAACAGTGGCGTAGGCCGTTATGAGCAGCAGACCACGCTGACCACCAATAATTATATGATCGGCGGCAACCAGGTTATAGGATTGGTGAACAGTAAACTGGTTAACCAAAATCTTTCCTGGGAATCGACCAATGTGCTCAACCTGGGGCTGGAACTCGGGTTCCTGCACGGCAAGCTGACCGCGGAAGTAGACTATTACAACCGCCTTACCAAAGGCATTATACAGGGCTCACAATTGTCGAACCTGCTCACCGGTGCATTCAGCGCACCCAATACCAATATCGGCAATATGAGAAATAAGGGCGTAGAGCTGACCCTGGGCTGGAGAGACAAGATTGGTGCGGTTACTTATGGCGTCAGCGTAAATGGATCCTATAATAAAACCAACCTCGAAAAATGGAGCCAGCTGCTGACCCGCGGCGCTACGTATACCGGCGCCAACGGCGTTACCAGCAATGTATTCCTGAATATGCCCTATAACTACACATATACCTATGTAGACAACGGCATCGCCCAGACCTGGCAGAACATTTACGCCGGCACACCACAGGGATCGCAACCGGGCGACCTGGTGAGACAGGATCTCAATGGCGACGGCAAAATTGACGGCAATGATCAGAAAGCATTGCAGACCTCACGCGACCGGCCTACCACCAGCTTCGCGGTAAATGCATTCGCTGCCTGGAAGGGCATCGATCTGGGTATGTTATGGGCAGGCACGGCGGGCCGTAAAGATTTTTGGCTGACCGCCTTCAACAGCCCCAATTTCAGTGCCTCACGGTATTCAGTAACCGAACAGGATGTAACCAATCCCTGGTCGGTAGAAAACCGCGGCGGCCTCTGGCCACGCGTGGGCGGCAGCGGTAACAATACCGCCACCACCACTTTCTGGTTAAACGATATGAGCTATATACGTCTGAAGAATGTACAGCTGGGTTATACCTTCCCCAGGCCCCTGTTCAGGAAACTGGGCGTTACCAATTTCCGTATTGCCGGAACGGCTGAAAACCTGCTCACCATTACTTCTTACAATGGCCTCGACCCCGAAAAGGCCGGCAACAATAACAACGTATATCCCATTGTAAAATCTTATTCACTTGCTGTTCAACTTGGTTTCTAAACTTGCTATTAATATGAAAAAGAATTCATTTATTTCAACCCGTTTTTCTCTCACAGCGCTGGTTGTATGCATGGTACTGGCAAGCGCCTGCAGAAAAAGCCTGCTGGACCAGACCCCTACTGTTAACCCATCGCCGGCAACGTTCTGGCAAACAGAAGCTGATGCCACCGTGGGTCTCGACGGATTGTATGCAGCTATCCGCCCCTGCTTTGACCGCGACTATTATATGGATGGCCAGTCCGAATTTTTCCGCTGCCGCGGTACCAGCATTACCGCCGGAAACCTTCGGCTCGGGGATGCCTATAATGGCGGAAATTTCAACCCCAGCGGCTATGCATCCAGTTTTGACAATATGTATCGCTACCTCTACGGAGCGGTAGATCGCGCCAATTATGTTATCGACAATGTTACGCAGATGCAGGCAAAAGGGGGTACCAATGCAACTTCCACCATATTGAAAGTGATCATCGCGGAATCAAAAATGCTGCGCGGCCTTGCTTATTTTAAACTGATCTCTATGTGGGGCGATGTTCCTTACTATACTTTTTCGCCGCAGACCAATGCCGATGTTGCATCTCTGAAAAGGATGCCCATTGGCCAGGTAAAAGATTCCATACTGGCTGATTATACCTATGCATTCAATAACCTGCCCGCCCCTTCTACCAGCATTCCACTGGGCAAGGCCAATAAAGTAGCCGCACTGGCGCTGAGGGGTAAACTGCAATTGTACTGGGGATCCTGGAACAAGAACGGCTGGCCCGAACTGGCTGGCTTTACACCCAGTGCCGCCACGGCCACTACCGCTTTTACCGCCGCTGCGGCAGATTTCAAATCTGTGATCAACGACTATGGTATCAAACTGTTTCGCAATGGCGACCCCGGTTCTATTGATGGGCTGGGTAAAGCAGATGTACTGCCCAATTATTTCTACCTGTTTATGCCCAAGGCCAGCGATGGTGGAAAAGCAGGCAACGGCGCCCCCGAAATGCTGCTGGTATTTACACATGGAGGTACCGGCACCAGCCAGGGCGAAGAACTGATGCGTGATTTCTCCGGCCGTTCACACGAAGGCTCACAATGCTGGGTATCCCCCCGGTATGAAATTGCCGACCGCTACCAAAGCACCATCACCGGCGATTTTGCCACGCAAATGTTACCCATGAACCCCACCGTTCCGGCAACCGGCAACGTGGCCAGGACCACTCCAAATTCTGCGGTTAACCCAAACAGTTATGCCAACCGCGATTACCGGATGAAATCGACCATCATGTGGGATTATGAAGTAAGCAATGGCAGCGCTTCCCAGGTATCAACCGGCATTGTTCCTTTTATTTACCAAACCTGGGCCGGAACCGTTAATATTGGTGGCATCAACTATATTACCTTTAACACAGACGGCTGCAACTCCGGCTTTGTATTCCGTAAGTTCCTGCGCAACTATGCCGGCCAGGGACGCAGCGACGGAGATTTTGCGTGGCCCGTAATACGGCTCGGTGATGTATACCTGATGTATGCCGAAGCCACCAATGAAGTAAGCGGGCCGCAGGCAGATGCCATTGCGCTGGTAAATGCCATCCGGCACCGCGGTAACCTGCCGGCACTGGCTGGCACCAAGACCGGCGACTACCAGAGTTTTTTCAATGCCATCGAACAGGAAAGAATTATAGAACTGATTGGAGAAGGTCAACGCGGTTATGACCTCCGCCGCTGGAGGGCCATTGAACGTGTATGGGGCCCGCCCGGCAGCGCCGGACTTTGGCGCATTGATACCTGGGGTGCTAACCAGACACGCTATTTTCAGAATACGTCCGACCTGGAATATAAACAAGATTATATCTTCCGCATACCGCCGGGCGAGCGCGATAAAAATCCCAATCTTACACAAAACACCCCCTGGTTATAAAACGATCCGGATCGATGTTTAAAAAATACTATACGACCATGAAAAAAAATACAACGATAACACTTGCCTTGCTGATGGCAGCGGTTACCTGGATGGCTTGCAATAAAGATAAGCCGGTTGATGAAGACGGTTTGCTGATCACCACCCGTAAAGACTGCTACGTCAGCAGCTTCGAATTGCTGGGCACCGATTATGTTAGTGTGCGAGTGGGCACCGCCCTTGTAGACACCGTGGCCCAAACCATCAAAACATTTGTGCAGTTTGGAACCGACCTGAAAAACCTGTACCCGCAGTTTACCCTTGCACAGGATTGTAAACTGGACCCCAAGATAGTTGGCAGAACCGATTTCTCCGACACCCTGCATCCAAAAATATGGACCGTTATTTCTGGCGACCGGCAGATCAAGAAACCATATACGGTCACTATTTCCGTTCAACACAGGTAACGATTGCTAATTCTTAAAAATTGTATGATGCAACACAGATCTAGTTATTTCAGCCATATATGCTTACTGCTGGCCTTCGGAGCCTTGTTCATGTCTTCCTGCAAAACCAAGGAATACGCGCTGCCCACGCCTTCCGATAAATTGCAGAACGAAGCGATAAAAAGAACCCTCGGTCCCAATATTGTAAAAGACACCATCGAGTTTGCGTATGCCATGGCCATACTGCCCAGCAAGGGTAAACTGGTTTCCTGCGTGGCAGAAGCCTCTATAGCCGGTGCACCCGGCACTTATATGGAAAACCGTTCTTTTTATACCAACCAGAGTGGCCAGGATGTAGGTATCACCGTTGGCACCCCTTCCGATACAAAGGGTACTATTACAACGGTTACCTATAACCACGATACCTCTGCCGCCACACTCCGCTATTATTATGTGATACCGGAAGAAGCCCGCAGCAAGGCCGTTACCATTAAATTCACCGCCACCAGCAGCGATGGAGAAAGCATTTCAACCACCATGGGTCCTTATACCATTTCAAAAATGGATCGCGTGCTGAATATGCGGGTAAGCGATAATAACCTGGCCTATATTTCAATTGCCGATACCACGGTTTATACAGCTGCCAATGCCGCTGCACACGCCGCCAGCATCGACCTGGTTTACCTGTACCGCAACATCAGCACCAGCGCTTTTGGCCATGCATTGGTTTCGCCTGCGGCGGATACCCAGTACCTGCCCGGCATTACATTGCCCACAGGCGTTAACAGGGGCACCAAGCTGATCAAGACTTTTAACCTGCAGGATTTTAACCTGGCGCATGAACAATATGGTATTTATATAGATGATGTAGACTTTCAGCAAATGGATTTTTCTGCCGCGCCTAATTTTGCGATCAACCTGAAAGCAGAAGCAGGTGTATGGGTAGAGACTGCCGATAAGAAATACCGCGCCTATATTTTTCTGAACGGGGTATCCGCCTCCGGATTCGCCACCATCAGCATTAAACGTTACGCTCTTTAGCTTTACAGTTCGTAGTTCGGTAGTGCATAGTTTTGTTGACCGGCTGTCGCCGCAAGAACGATGCGCTACCGAACTACGAACTTTTTTAGCCTACCAAATAATATGAACAGCGCTTCTACCAGCATTCGACACCTGCTTTTATTTTTTATCTTTAGTGTATCCATCTCCGTTATTGCAAATGCCCAGCCCTTTATACACCCCGGCATCAACCAGCAGGCCGGGGATCTCGCTTATATGAAAAAAATGGTGCTGGCAGGCCAACAGCCCTGGGCGGCTGCCTACGACCGGCTGAAGGCCGCTGCAGATACGCCTTTTACAATAACCGCCCATACGCATGTGCTGCGGGGTCCCTATGGCAAACCCAATATCGGCGGCGATGATTTATCCAAATGCGCCAACATGGCTTATAACGATGCAATAGTCTGGTACATCAGCAATGATGCCCGCTATGCAGGCAAAGCCATCGCCATCCTGAATGCCTGGTCGCCCATATTATGGGATCTTGATTATAACGACGCCAAGCTACTGGCCGCCTGGACCGGCCACCTGCTCTGCAATGCCGCAGAGATACTGCGGTACGGTGCTTCCGGCTGGAAGCCAGCTGATATAGCGGCTTTCAGCAATATGCTGATGACCGTTTATTATCCCCTGCTGCGCCCCTATTATCCACAGGCCAATGGCAATTGGGATGGCGCCATCATTCATTCATTGATGGCCATCGCCATTTTTACCAACAACCGGCCATTGTTTGCGGATGCCATCCATCATTTCAAACACGGAACGGTCAATGGCGGCATCTTTAAATACATTTATCCGAATGGGCAATGCCAGGAAAGCCCGCGCGACCAGGGGCATGTTCAGCTGGGTATCGGCGAATTTGCAGGCGCTGCAGAAGTGGCCTTCACCCAGGGGGTTGATCTTTTTTCGATGGCCGACAATCGTATTGCCCTTGGCTTTGAATACACGGCCGGTTTCCTGCTGGGTGAAAAACCATATTGCTATTGCAGCATTTCAGACAGGGGTAAGGCGCTGCGCGACGACTATGAATATGTATACCGGCATTACAGCGCCATGGGTATCGATATGCCATTCGTAAAAAAGGCAGCAGACAGTGTACGGGCAAAAGCATCGCGCAGCATCCTCACCGCAGTTCGCGCACCGTCCGGCAAATCCGTGCAACAAAAGGGCGCTCCAAGGGCCAGTCGTACCGCCTATATTGCCGGCGCAGGGGCCGTTGACAAGATGCCCGCACCCGGCAATGCCTTACTGGTAACAGCCGGTCAGCCTGTACAACAGGCAATAGACGAAGCGGCTGGTTCAGGAAAAACAATCCTTTTAAAAAACGGCATTCATATCTTTCCGCATACATTGCAGATACCCTCCGGCATTACGTTGATGGGCGAGGGCGAAGGCACTATTCTTTTTCTTGATCCCAAATCGGGCGAACGGGAAGCAATGGTAAATGCAGACAGTGCTTTGCACGATGTAACCATCCGCGATCTCGTTATTGAAGCCGGCAATCATACTGATCCGGGAACGGATCCCAATACCTTTCGCTCTTTTAAAGGCGGATACAACCGGGGCGGTATTCTTTTCCGCGGATTGCAGGATGGCGCGCAGCAACACATCAGCTTTATCAATCTTACTATCCGCAATGGCACTTATTGCGGACTGTCCATCAGTGGCGGCGCTCATATCAGCATTACCCATTGTAATTTTGATGAAAATGGTGCCAGTGTGCCACCGGGCCCCGAACTGGAACACAACCTGTTGCTGGCACACTGCAGCGATATTGTTATCAGCGGCAGCCGCCTCAGCACTTCTCCCAATGGCAGCGGCATCAGTCTCGATCATTGCAGGCAGGCAACCGTTCGTGATTGTGAGATCGCCCGCAATGGTTACTATGGAATATTACTGGCAGAAAGTCATCATATTTCCATCAGCGGCAACCTGGTAGAAGCCAACGACCGAAGCGGCATCATGGCGGAGTTTCTATGGAAGGGAAATGAAGACATAACCATCAGCAATAACCGCATCCAGTACAATGCTGGTGCTGGCATTGAAAGCTATTCAGTAAAAAAAGCCCTGGTTAACACCAATATACTGGAAGGAAACGGAAACAGTGCCACACAACAAATCATAAGTCCTGAAAAGCATGTAATGATTCAGTAAGGCTTGAGACCTTAGACGAGGCGATGGCACTTGCTACCATCTGCACGCCTCCTGCCTGACGCCGCCCGTTTTTTTAAAACCGGTACGTTGCTCTTAGCCCCGCATTTTTATGATAGGTGGTCTGTTCAAAGAAAACAGCAAAAATAATGGGATGATCGCCATGATCCCATTGGTACCCTGCATAAATCTTCTTGGCAAAAGCGAAATCCGATTCACCATTGAAACGAAGCAGGCTCACACCCAGTTCAAGGCCTGCTACAATATTGTAAGGGAGTTTATAATTGGCTTCTGCAGAAGCGTTGTACAGGTTGATGTGTTTGAAATGATCGCCCCCGCCGGTAAAAAGCGGATCGGCCGCCCGTCCAAAGAAATTGGTATAGTTTACGCGAATACCCACCGACAGATCCTGCCAAATCTTGCGTGTGACGGCCCCGTCGAGCCCCAGGCCAATGCCACCGAACATATTCAGGTAACGAATGGGATGCGCAAAGTTTGGACCCAGTTCTATATGAAAGCTCTCTTTGGCTACTTTTTTAGCCGGTGCAGGTGGCTGCGGTGCTGCAGGCTGTACTGTCTTGGTTGCTGTGCTCGTGTGCTGGGTGGTTGTTGCCGCCGCTGTAGTCTTGGGCGCTGTAGTAGTGGTCTTTGCCGGCGGATTCTTAGACGTTGCGCTCTTAGTCTGGGCGGCAACCAGCAATGTAATTGAAATAAAGCCGCTTAAAAGAATAATTTTTTTCATGTTCAGTTTATAACAATAGGGTTAAAAATAAAGGGCGCCTGCCTCGCTCACAGGCGGCCCGTTTATGCATATTCAGGCTGTTCTGTATTAAAATTTTACATTGGTCTTGGGTGCCTGCGTGGCGTCGGTGGTATAAGGGCAATGAAATTTGCCGTTGGTAATTTGTACAGCGGCAGCACTGCCCTGCTGGGGCGTAAAACTACCGCTGAAACTGCCATCGACTGTTTTTGCCGTTGCATCTATGGAAGTAATGGTTAAATTACCCGATCCACCGGTGCTGTTGCTGGCGAATGTATTGTAGGTATTGGCACCGGCTGATGTAGGTTGCAACCAGGCGCCCGCAAGTCCTTGCGCGGCATCAAAAGGAACAGTCTTATTGAGGGCAATATTCTGCGGAAAAACCAGCACAATGCCCGTTGTGTCTTTGCCCACCGCCTTCAGGCCAAGCAACACAAAATAAGGGCCGTTTGAAGTGCTGGTAACAATGGCAATGGCCGGCGAACTGTTCAGCGAAGAGTTTACATTGGCGCCCCATGACTGCCCGGCCACCGTGGCAGTAAGATAGTTACCGGAAGCGCCGCTGTCGGAACTTTTGGAACAGGATGGAAACAGCCACAGTGCAGCGGCTACAAAACACAAGACAAGACCACGGGACAAGATTCTTTTTTGCATATGCAGGGTTTAAAGACTGATAAGTAATGTTGTTTCGGAATAATTACCGTATCAAAATTCCTTGTCAAACCCTGTGCTGCCAATACTTAGTTCTAACTATTTTTCTTCCTGTGTCCGGCGTGCCCGTCAGCGGATCAGCCAATCAACAACCTGATAGCGGTTCGGGTAGCCGGCTTAACAACCGTGAAATTGATCCGGTAAATGGAATCGCCCCAGTTCCTGATAACGCCTTTGTCTTCCATGCCCGTAAGCGGTACTTTATCGATGGCGACCTGTAATAGTTTTGCATCGTATTTTATTTCGATGTCTTTCTCATCGCCAGTGGCTGTTTTATAATGAATCAACAGGTGACCCGGCGCCGATACCGTGGCGGGGTAACAGGTCATCAGGTGTTCCGTAACCGAATCTGCCTGGCCGGTGGTGATCACATCGTTCACTTCTACATTCTGGCCCCTGTTTAGCCGAATGGATCGCTGCAATGATACCAGGTCGGCCGCCGCGGGGTATGCTTTGCTGATGTCAAGCGATAGTGCAGCCCCTGATTTATCCAGTTTGTACGCTACCGCAGATGCTTTAAAGGAAGGCCCGGGGGGTTGCGTGTTGCCGTTTACATCGGGCAGGTTATGGTAATTGGAGCAGTTTGACCAGATATCATAACGTTTACTGCTAAACGTTTTTGCCGTGTAGGTGCCGCTGCCTACATCAATCAATACCGGCAGGCCATTGTAGTAAACAATATAATTGCCCACATCGTTGTGGTTATGGCTTTCGTCGTTGTTGCCACCTTTGGCTGCCACAAACCAACCATCCGTGCTGCCTTCTTTATCCCTGGCCATCATTACCTGCAAATCGGGCAGCCACACATTGGCTGGCAGGGGAAATCCCTTTGCGGCATTACGGAACTCGTCCTGCATAAAAAGTTCAAACAGTATCCTGAAATAATGCGCACTGGTTTCTCCCGCTTCTTCTTTGCGGTAAGAAGCGCCAAAGGCCATCATAGATGAATCATGGATGTCTTTGCCAAAACGATAGATCATGCTGGCGGCCATTCCGGGCTTTGGACTGGCGTCTGCAAAGTTTACAAAGTATACCGGGCTTATCTGTGCCCGGTAAATAAAACGGCCCATGTTCTTTATCTTTTCGTCGTTGCAAACATAGGTAAAGCCGTTATTGGTGGCCAGGTTCAACAGGGAGATATTATCGTATAAAGAAGCAGCGGCGGCCCCCCAGTAACCGGGGCCTTCGTCGCAACCGCCGTCTTTTGGATATGGATTTAAAAACTGGTCCAGCACATGCAGGATTTTTGCCACCGTGCTGACCCTTTTTGTCTCATCTTTTTCCAGCAGCAATACGGCATTCAACCAGTTGGAACAGATCCAGGGATTCCAGTTATTCGGAGGGCGTCCATTGGCATTTTTCGCCATAAAGCCGTGGGGCTTTGTCAGCAGCGGCTGAAATACCCGGTTGTTGACTTCATAATAAATTCGTTTTCTTACCTGGGGTGAAATGGCATCCAGTTTATCGCCGACAAAATAATCTACCCAGGCAAGAAAAACAGACATCTCTGCGCCAAACAGTTCAACAAAGGGCTGCGACACATCCATCAGCCCCGACAACTCTTTTGTTTTGGGAAGATGCGCCGATGCACCCCACCAGGATTCTTCGCAGACAGACCATACACCATTAACGATGGCATCTGTAAACCTTCCTTTGTTTTCATATATCTCCGCCAGCACCAAGGTGCCGAGCACTTCCCTTTTTTTTGTGTTAATGGCCTCATAAGGCGCTCTTTCGCCGGTTCTTTCTATCAACAAGGAGGTGGTAGCGGGTATGGAAGGCCATTCATAGTTAATATAAGTAAGACCTTTTTCATAAAAAGCCTGCATCATATGCTGATCGGCTTTCGACCAGCCTGCACGATCGGTAATCCGTGGAAAGGGTGTCCATTGTGCCCGTGGTATCAATATCGATGCCAGCTGGTCCGTTGAATATTTTCCGCTCAGCAGGTTTTGATCCTGTGCCTGCAACAACAATAATTTTCCGATAACTAAAAACAAGAGAATGATACATTTCTTCATACAGTTATTTTAATGATAACGATTCACTGCGGGCATTTTTACCAGCAGAAGTTTTGCAAAATCCTTGTCCATATGATAGGGCAGCTGGTATACTTTTCCTTTATCTTGGCCACGATTGCAGCGGTGCAATTTTCTTATGTACATTACCGGCCTCCTGTGGTACCAGGAATACATTGAGGTCGATGCTTGATTTGGCAGGTATGGTTATTTCAAACCCGATGCGGGTGGTACCCGGGTTGGGCGCATCATAATCGTGGGGCGGCGGGTCAGTAGGCCAGGTCTTCATCCAAATATTGCCGGGCGCTTCTACGCGCAGCAGCAACTTTTTTCCATGCTGGGTTAATTCGGCCGTGTTCTTGCCCGTTATGGTTACGTTGGCGGGGGTTAAAAGCGTCCAGCGAATGGTGGTAACCGTATCTGTCGCTTCAATTTCATCGCGCACCACCACATATTTTTTGTCTACAATGGCAATGCCGCGCAAGGCTTTTGTAAGCGCGCCGGTATAAGCGGCGGAGATATCAACCACCGCATTCATATAATTGGGCGACGGAGAAGCGGATCGGATGGGTGCATAGCCTGCTACCCATTGGTGTTTATCATTAATGGTAAGTGTGTTGTGTACCTGGTTGATATAGCGGAATACCGTCCAGCGCTGTGCGTCCTGTGTTCTGCCAAATATCTGCAGCCCTTTTGATTCAAGTGTTTCATATTCCTGGCGGCCAAAATCCATGGCCCAACGTTCGCCGCCGGCGTCCATCACAAAAGAACCTACATCCATATGTGCATGATTGATGGAACCCGAACCACCTTTCATGGCAATATAGATGGCGTTGGTATCCGTCCAGGAAGTACGCATCAGCGCAATAGGGTTCTTCCCCTGGCCCATCCAGAAAGTTGCAGCGGGCGGGGTAATCTTGCCTATATCAAGACCACCGCTCCACAACATAGCGCCGGGCAGTAACCGGTTTTGCAGGTAATCTGCCGGGGGGTGCAACAGGTAATTCTTTTCTACCCACAATAAGGAAGCTGTTTTTGTTTTGCTGGCAAACCAGAACATTGCGGGCTCCAGGCCGCCTTCGGGGCCGGAGTCAGAATAATTGAACGGGCTGCCGGTGGGGCCGGTCATGTTTTCAAGGAAAGCGCCCGTTTGCAGAAAGCCGGGTTTTTCACTGAGTCCGAAATCTTTTCCGAACAGCTTGTCCAGTGCACTGATGAGCATTACATTAAAACTGGTACCGTAGCCCCAGTAATTATATCCTTCGGGGTAGATACCGTCCGGACCATAATCTTTCATGGCAAAAGGCACCGAATTGATAGAGCGGTTGATAACCTGTTTGGCCAGTTCCGGCTGATCTTCATAAATGGCCATGGCGCCATAGGCCATGCCGGTATTGCAGACCTGGTTCCAATTATGTTCAACAGTCAGCCAGTTATTGTTATTTTTCGGATCAAGAGAGGGTTTGATGCCTTTTTCAAGGATAGCGGTTCTGATGCTGTCTTTGGAAGCCGCCGGCAGGTAATCATAGAGCCAGTCGTACCCGATGGCAACAGCCATGGTCATTTCTGCCACGTCCAGGAAATGCGACGGGTTCCAGTCAGTAAAAGCGCTTACGGCCCGCATTTCGCGCTCTGCTCTTTTTGCATATTTTGGGTTTTGCGTAGTGCGGTAGGCATATGATAAAAAAAACAACCGGCGCAGCGCCTCTCTCGATTTGTCGAGCAGCCGCCTGCCTATCTTTATTCTTTCTACCGGTACCGTCTGCAGCATCCTGTCAGACTCTTCCAGTATGGCCTGCTGCATAGCCTGCCAGGTTTTTCCGGTTCCGATGGTTTGCAGCAGTGTCTTTTCTTCTCCCTTCAGCAATAATATTCTTGGGTGGGCGGGGAATGTAGCAGCACCAATATAATCCGTTTGTGCAAAGATGCTGGCATGACAGGCCAGTAAGAGGACCATGATACTGGCCAGCGATCGGTTTACATTCATATGGCAATGTATTTTGGAGCAGGCTCCGGGGTAAAACATTCGTTCAAAAAAGAAAATTAGTTCTTCTGTTGCACAAATGGTTTTTCAAAGAAGCATTTAAAATCGGTTTTTACGAAAACGTTTAAGTAAATAAATACGCATTTCCTGGAAACGATTCCAGCTTTTTTACCCAAGTTTGAGCGTATTATTTTTTACCTGCCAAAACAATTGTTATGCCTAGAACCTTCCTTCCGATCAACCTGCCAGCACCAGCAGGCCCCTGCCGTAGCTTTATCCCCCTTCCTTTTTATTACCCCGGTGAAACCGATTTCAGGTAAAACAGGCTCCTTACCATTCAAAAACCTGTCAGCTTTGTGAACGCCTGCTTTGAAGGCAGTATGCAACAATACAATGAAAAAAAAGCAACCCGGAAAGAACTCCATCCACGACATTGCCCGGATACTTCGATTGTCGCCGGCTACCATTTCAAGGGCGCTGAACAATCATCCGCATGTACACCAGAAAACCCGTAGCCGCGTAATGGCCATGGTGGAAGAAGTGGGTTATAAGCCCAATCCTATGGCTGCCGGCCTCCGCACCAATAAAACCAATACGGTAGGGCTGATTGTTCCCCGGATTTCCATGTTTGTGCACGCGGAGATCATCACCACCATTCAGAATGAACTTCATACACAGGGTTACAATTTGATCATTTGCCAGTCGAATGATTCCGTTGAAATGGAAAAGGAACTGACACGCACCCTGTATGCCTCCAGGGTGGATGCGGTGATTGCAGCTTGTACACTGTTCACCACAGATTTCAGCCATTTTGATATACTGACGCAAAACAATATACCCGTTATCTTTTATGACCGGGTGCCGGTAAAGCCCTACCCTGCCTGCATCATCAAGGGCGATGATTTCAGGGGCGGTTACCTGGCAGCGGCTCATTTAATTGAACTGGGCTGCCGGCGGATTGCTTATATTTCAGGTCCCTTGGTTTGTAGTATTTATATAGACCGGTTTGCCGGTTTCAGGAAAGCGATGAACCAGCATGATGTACCGGTTATCAGCAACCATATTTTTTACCACGAGCTGAATGCCGAGAATGCCCGGAAAGCGATGAATAAATTATTTGCCCGGAAGCCTTACCCCGACGGTATTTTTGCGGCCAACGATGTAACCGCCCTGGAAGTACTGCATTTTTCAAAAGAAATCAATGTGCAGGTGCCGGGCGATTTAAGAATTGTAGGCTATTCCAATGATCCGCGCTCTTCCATTGTTACGCCTTCTATGACAACGGTGGAACAGTTCCCCGCGCATACCGGCAAAGTGATCGTAACCGAATTACTCAAAATGCTGAAGACAGGTATCCGTTATAAAGCGCCGGCCGAATTTCCACAGATCACTACGGCGGTAGGACTGATACGGCGAATGTCTACCTGATTAAAAATTAAAAACCCAACAGGCAAACTTTTGAATGGGCATTGCCATAAAACGCCCATTTACAATATTTTGGTAGAATCTCTTGCCACCAGCACCGATTTCAATACGATGTTTTCATCTTTTAGCTGGTAATGCTTTTTCTCAAGCGCTTTAAAAAGCACCGAAGCAGCTTCTTTTCCGATTTCAAAAGCGGGTTGGGTAATGGTGGTAAGCGAAGGGCATAATAAAGACGCCGTTTTCAGGTTGGAAAAACAGATGATTTTTACGGCCCGGGGAATATCGAGTTTCAGTTCGCGGCAAACTTCATAGGCCCCCAGGGCATATTGCTCCACGGCAGCAAATATTCCGTCCGGCTGCTGCTCCTGCAGCACCTGTTTTATAATGCTGTAATCCTGCTGGGGATCATTTACGCAGTCAACAATAAGCATTGGATTGGCTGGCAAACCATGATCGGCCACGGCCTGCATAAATCCCTGCATTCTTTTTTTCCCGATGGAAATATTTTTGGACATACCGAGGTGCACCGGCTTTTTGCAACCTTGTTCAATCAGGTGTTTAACCGCCAGGTAGCTGCTTTCATAATCGTCTGTGGTAACTTTCACCGTATTAAACGATTCACAAACGCGATCAAAGAATACAATGGGCAAGCCGTTTTTTTCCAGTTGTTCCAGGTGGCTGTAATCTTTGGTGGTGCTGGATACCGATATCAACACACCGTCTACCCGGCCACCGTGCAGGTATTTGGTGAGCGCTGCCTCTTTCCGGTGGTATTCGTGGGTTAGGTAAATCAATACATGGTAATTTTTCTCCTGGGCGATGGATTCAATTCCGTTAATGGCCAGGGCGAAATAGTTATTGGCAATTTCAGGTATGATAACCGCGATGGTTTTGCTCTTGTGCTTGCGCAGGCTGCTGGCATAAGGATTGGGCTGGTAATTCAGTTCGATGGCCAGCGCTATCACTTTTTCCTTTGTTTCCTGGCTGATGTCATGGCTGTCGCGAAGCGCTTTTG
>CAXTMV010000007.1:23102-43412 GCA_964245425.1 uncultured Flavihumibacter sp.
CGCCAGGATTGTTCGGATTTCCGCGAAGAAATACGTGAGCTGGAATCAGTTTGGCGGACTCCTGAAGTGCCATGCCGCGTGGAGTGATGTTGCGATAGCTGAACTCCACTTCTCATTCGCGAATGGCGCTTTTGAGACCGCCGAGATCGACAGGTTAAGAATTTGGGCAAGTTTCTTAATATTCACCGGTTCCATGGTGCAATGATAAGATTTAGGATATTACCACCCGGCCATTTCCTGCAATATTTATGAAATCCTTTCCAGAATCAACTGTCCGGGCCGCAACGGGTTGTGCGGTGCTGCTGACGAAGCGCCGGAAGCCGCCTGAAAATGGCTGCAATTTACGCCGGGAAAGTCTGTAAATTTTTGATACTTTAGCCTGTTCTTAGGATGGCAACCCGGCTGTTTTGTGGCAACCGCTTTAAAATGCGGTTTTACTATTTCATCTTCATTAATAGAAAAATAAAAGAGACAGGCAACTGTAACGGCGATTGCGGCCCATTAAAATTCGATTCATGAACAGGAAAAAAAAGGTTTTGGTTGCGGATGATGACCCTGCGATACTGGATGTAATGAGAATGATGCTTGAATTTGAAGGATACGATGTGCTGACCACTTTGAATGGCGCCCATATCCTGGAGATGAGCATAGAATTACCGGATCTGCTGCTGCTGGATATCTGGATGTCCGGCACAGACGGAAGGGATATCTGCAAAAAGATAAAACAAAACGAAAAAACCAGTAAAATTCCCGTGGTGCTGGTTTCTGCCAGTAAAGACATTGAACGATCTGCTTTTGAAGCGGGGGCCAATGATTTTATTGCCAAGCCTTTTGAAATGAATGAGCTGCTCCAGAAGATCGAAAAGAATATTTCCTGACCCTATAACGATCATCATTTATTAACCGGCCGCCTGGTCATTACCAGTTGTTTTTTTATATACTTGCCTATGTGTAAACCATTCATTTGGCTGCTGTTTATTTGCAGTACCGCCCGCGCGCAGTTGGCGGTGCCGGGTCAACCCCTTCCCGCCTGGCAGCCCGGGTACCTCGACCTGCACCATATCAACACCGGCAGGGGTAACGCGGCTTATTTTATCCTGCCAGATGGCACTACCTTGCTGGTAGATGCAGGCGAACTGGACCCTACCGCCGCAAGGACCAATTCTCCGCGCAATACAGCTATCCGCCCCAATAACAGCCAGCCACCGTATGAATGGATAGCTGATTATATTCACCAGTTTGCGCCGCAAAAGGAAAAGACAGTGATCGACTATGCACTGATCACTCATTTTCACGACGATCATTTTGGCGGCTGGTATCCCGGCGCCCCGTCTTCTTCCGATAAGACATTTCTGCGCTCAGGCATTACCGGTATTGCCGACAGGCTGCCGGTTCACCTGCTGCTGACCCGCGATTATCACTATCCCACTGATCCCGACAGCCTGCTTAAAAAATTGCCCGCAGACAATCATGCCAGAAAGTCCTGGAGCAATTACCGGGCTTTTCTGCAATCGGCTCCCCATGGTTTAAAAAATGAATTCCTGCAGGCCGGTTCGGCTTCTCAGATACGCCTGTTATATGCGCCGGCCAGGTATCCTTCTTTTCTTGTCCGCAACCTTAAATCGAACGGGCTGATCTGGACAGGTAAAGACAGCAGTACCGCCCAGCATTTTCCGCCGGTGAACCTGCAGGATGCACATACCTGGCCAGACGAAAATACACTCAGTAATGCCATCCTGATCAGTTACGGTAAGTTCCGCTATTATACCGGCGGTGATAACCCCGGCAATGTTTTTTTGGGCGATTCAGCCTGGCGTGATGTTGAGTCGCCCATGGCAGTCGTTATTGGCCGTACAGATGTAGCTACCATGGACCACCATGGAAACCGCGATGCCGTTAATGAAAAGCTTATCAGTA
Source organism: uncultured Flavihumibacter sp. (assembly GCA_964245425.1). Classification (GTDB taxonomy): domain Bacteria; phylum Bacteroidota; class Bacteroidia; order Chitinophagales; family Chitinophagaceae; genus JACMLD01. The sequence goes on from CAXTMV010000007.1 coordinate 25,020, forward strand.
CCCTTCAACCGCGTGCCTGGATAGAACAGGTCTGGACCGCCGATCATCCCTGCCATGAAACCCTAATAAGGATCATGTCGAAATTATACAGCGGGCCGCGTGATCTTTTTGCCACCAATATGATGGAGGCCAATAAACTGGTGATTGGACCCCTGGTAGACGAGGCTTACAAAAGCCAGCAGGGGCATATCCTGGTGAGGGTATTACCAGGTGGCAATACCTATTATATCATAATCCTGGAAGATGGAGACAGCAAAAGGCTGGTCAAAAGTGTTTTTGGCCCTTATGAGGCGAGCAGCAAATGAATTCAACATTCAACCTGTAGAATCATTCCGGCATCAGCGTTTAAACATGCCTGTGAATTGCTGGTTATACAATCGGCTGTTCAGCGGCTGCAATTGCTTTTGCAAGGCCAGCAATCTTTTATTTTCTGCTTCATCTGCTGTGATGGTCCGGTTGAATGAGCCGGTGCTGATATAATGCAGGGCGGCGGCCAGTGAAGGTTCGCTTACATCGCCCCAGTTCTTGTTTATGCCGTCTGCCGTTAACTGGTCGGGGGCAAAGCCGTCGTAATATTCAGCGCTTCCCACACTATTGACTGTTTTAAAGGAAATCGGATAGATAGCATAATCAAATATAGAAATCGGGAAAAAGCCAACCGGCTTTCCATAGGTGGTATCGCCCACCAGCTTAACGTCCATATAGGGTCGCAGGTTATTGATCAGCAACTCGCTGGCGGAAGCAGTTTCGGCCGTGGTAATAAAGAACACCCGGCTGAGGTTAACGCTCCCGGCTTTCTGGTAGCTGATGGTATTATTTGCCGGCAGGAAAGACCCGTTGGAATAACCGAATTTCTTTTTCAGCAACGGAAATTTATCGGCCTGCAAAGAATCATTGAAGATATAGGTATACATTGTTTTGCCGGAAGCCGACGCAGGCGCGATCAGATCAGCCAGTGCATTCTGCGTATCGGTAGAGCCGCCATGGTTATACCGCAAATCCACCACCAGTTCATTAATGCCCTGCGAAGCAAAGCTGGTAAAGGCCGTTGTCAGCTCGGTCTTTGATACATCCCCAAAAAATTGGTTGAACACCAGGTAACCGGTTTTGGTGGATCCATTTGTTATCACATTTGTATATAGTACGGAGTTAGCGGTATAGGTTCCTTTTGCCAAATTAATATCAACCGTTGTACCATCTTGTTTAGTGAACGTGAAGGTGGCTGAACTGCTGCTGGTACCAAAGAAAACATCATTCAAAATGGCCACACTGGCATTGTCGTAACCAATGGCCGTATTGTTTATTTTGCTGATATACCATCCGCGCTGCACGCCGGCGGTACCGGAAGGCGCATTTTTATATACATATTCCACAAACCAGTAAATAGAATCATTGGGCAAAGCTTTATCCAGCGAAGCTGCTTTAATAAAAAAACCATAGTCCTGGTTGCTGCCCGTCTGTATGGCATTGGATCCGGCCTGGGTGGTCACAAAACTATAACTGTGTTTGTTGTCCTGCACCTGTAAAGCGCGGATGGCCGCCATTTCATTTTGGGCGGCTACCAGGTCGGTAGAGCCGGTATATTGCCGCGGGTTGAAAATCGCATACGATGGAATCACTTCATGCCAGAGATAGGCTTCTTTGGTATACAAATAAAGAGAATCTTTCAGCAGGTTAGATTTATCAGCAGCAGAAAGAGAATCGGTGCCCGAACCCGGGCTGCCCGCATCGTTGTTTTTCTTGCAGGAAATAACCAGTAACAACAAAACGGAAAGAATGATAAGGCCAGGATAGTTTTTCATGTTATACTTATATACAAAAGATACGCCTGATTAACAAAATGGGTTTGCCGGGCACTTGCAAGATAAATCCTTTAATTATTTTTTAACAGGGAGAGAAATGTGAAAAGGTGGTTAATATGAAAATGGCGACAGCTTAAAATAAAGAAACCTCAACATGCCAATATCCGCTAGTGTTGTTCAAAGAAGAACACCCCTTTTTTATTGGCCACCACAATATCCGGTTTTCCATCCCTGTTCAAATCCTGCAACAGTACCTGCAAACCGACGCCTGAATCATCATCCACCAGGTGCGGTATCCAGGCCGGTGTAGCGGCAGGCCGGTATTCGAACCAATACAGTACAGCCGGCTCAAGTGCGCCGGGATCTTTTTCATTGTGTGCAAAATACCGTTTACCGGTAACCAGGTCAGGATGACCATCGGCATTCATATCTGCCATGGCCAGCGCATGGCTTTCTGAGAAAGCATTGAAAATAAGATGGTGCTGCCAGGCCTGCGCACCTTTCTCATCGGTTGTGCACTGGTGCCACCAGATGCCATAATCGTGGGCCGAAGCGCTTACCAGGTCGGGATGGCCATTGCTTTGCCTGTCGAGCGCATGCAACTGTGAGCAGTCAGCACCCAGGTCTGCCGGGTGAAAGGTCCAGCCGGGCTGGGCAGGGTTGGCAGGGCATTCCCACCAGCCTTTTGTTATAATAATATCGTTTCGCCCGTCTCCGTTCATATCTGCCCAGCCGAGGCCATGGGTGTACCTGCCGGTACCCGGGGTGGCAGCGCCGGTAGCAATTATATGCCTTGTCCAGGTAGTATCCCCTTTTACCAGCGGGGCCTGCATCCAAATCATTTCTTTGGCGATGGGATCGTTGCAAACCAGGTCGGGGCGGCCGTCACCGTCAATATCTTCCATGGCGGGCGATTCGTTGCCAGCATTGGTGAGAATGGTATGCATCTGCCAATGGCCCGGGCGCGGGCCGGGATTCTGGTACCAGACGGCTTCCTCGCCCGGCAGCCCCATGCGTACCTGGTCGGGCCAGCCATCCTGGTCCACATCAAGACTAAAATTCAGGAAGGAATTACTGAATTCGGTTGCAGGTAAATATTTTTTAGGCGCCGTAATTTCATGTTGCCGCCAGTCAGGCGCTTCAAACCAATACGCGCCCGCTATGATATCCAATTTGCCATCGCGGTTTACATCGGCCACGGCTGCACCTTCTGAAATAAAATCATGGGTCAGTACATGTTTCACAAAACGCAGTTCTTTTACTTCCTGTGCGCGGGTAACTGTGATGGCACCGGCCGTCAATACAGAAAGCAAAAGAAATCCTTGTAAAGAAAAACAGGTTGCATACGGCATGGCGAACAATTGCCCATGAAAGTAGCACTAAATGCGGGAATGAAAGATGGCTGATTTTAACATCAGCCATACTGTTCATCTTTGGAGCAGGTTTGCCTGGTTACGGATCCGGCTGATAACGCCCAATGCGGCGAGACCAAAAACAATCTCTGCGATACCCAGCAGCTTAAAATTGGTAACACAGGCTGCACAGGGTGGTTCGGGTGGCACGGGCCAGCGAATGATAACGACAAAACCCCCGGCAATAACAATGACCACAATAAATATGATCAGCAGGGATAACAAGGAAGTCAGTTTCATAACAATTGATTGAATGGTTTATAAGAGTGACACGCTTATTTGTCGTACCCGGCGGTAGTAGCGGAAACAGTCATCAGAAAATAAGCATGGCATATCAACAGCCGTGGCGAAAGAAGATGGGTTGGCAGGTATGCTATTGTATCAACGCAGCATGCAGGTGATGGCTACTGTATTGTTTATCGGGATGCCCCCAGCATTTGCTGTAAAAGCTGTAGGTTGGATCATTGATTAAGATCCGGCGCTTCGGCCGGCAGTACGCTTTCCGGTTTTGCCCGGCCGCCCATCCAACCCAGCACCCTTGCTTTATAAACAGGATACAGTGCTTCCAGCTTTTGCTTTATCCATTTTGATATGACTTCAAATACAATAAACCCGATGACAACAGAGATCATCAGTTCCAGGTTACTGTATGTTTTCTTATCGATAACGGTTTTACGCGCGGCCAATCCCCATAAATTTTTAATGCTTCGGGTAACAAAGAAATGAGATACCAGCCGGGTAGCGGCCATACCAATAATAAAGCCGATAAAATTGGCGATAAAATTATCGTAGAGGTATTTGAAGAAACTTTTGCTGTCGGGCATTTTCATCGGCCATTGGTTTTAGCAAAACAAAATACCCAATAATTGTCAATCGCACAAGTGTTGCGGCAACTGTTTCGGTATTTGCATGCTGCGTTATTTTTGGTTCGCGGGAAAAGGCGTGAACATGGAAAAGCTAAAAATAGAAGGCTTCCTTTACCATCCATTGCCATCCTGTCAAATCCTCCTCCAAATCTACGTCACGAAAACGTTTGAGTAAACAATTGGTGCTCCGCTCCTGCCCTTAATTGAAATTACTGTACATTTATTTTACGCACCCGCATTGCACATCAACATCAAACCGGTATGAAAAAATTTACAACGATTGCCTTCATCGCACTGCTGCTACAGGGCCATGCCCAGGTAACCAACCTGCTCATCTGCAACCCCGAACGCGTAGCCGTTATTAAAAAAAACATACAGCAGAAAGACAAGGCAACCCTTCAAATGCTGCAGCACCTGTTGCAACAGGCCGATTCATTACTGAATATGAAACCACTATCGGTCATGGACAAGGCATTTATGCCAGAAAGCGGAAACAAGCACGATTACATGAGCCAGGCGCCTTATTTCTGGTACGATAGCTCCAAGCCCAACGGAAGGCCCTACCTGCGCCGGGATGGGGAACGAAACCCTGAGATCTATAAAATAACAGACCGCACCTACCTGGGTAAGCTAGACAATGCCTGCCGTACCCTTGGCTTTTCCTGGTATTTCAGCGGTGAAGAAAAATATGCCGCCAAAGCCACCGCCTTATTGCAGGCCTGGTTTCTGAATGAAGCCACTAAAATGAACCCAAACCTCGACTATGGCCAGGCCGTGCCTGGCATCAACAGCGGCCGTGGCATCGGTATTATTGAAACGATTGCCCTTACCGGCATCGCCGACGCCGCCACCCTGCTGGATGGTTCCGCTTCATGGACGGCGTCTGATGCAAAGGCATTGAAACAATGGTATGTCCAATACCTGAACTGGATGCTGACCAGTAAGAACGGAAAGGAAGAACATGCCGCCAAAAACAACCATGGCACCTGGTACTATGCGCAGGCCATCGATTTTGCCTTGTTCACCGGTAACCAGGCAACCGCCGCCACGCTGATCCGGGAAAGTGAGAAAAGGCTCGACAGCCAGCTGACGGTGGAAGGCAAGCAACCGCTTGAACTCGAAAGAACCAATGGCCTTGGCTATAGCACCATGAACCTGCGTGGCTGGTTTACCGTGGCAACGCTGGCAGGCAAAACCGGGATAGACCTCTGGCATTACAAAACCCCGCAGGGTGCGGGCATTCAAACGGCATTCGACTGGCTGCAACCTTATGCCACAGGTGAAAAAACCTGGACCTTTCAGCAAATCTCCGGTTATAACCGCAAAAACGAATTCTACCCGCTTTTACTGCTGGCGGCTGCAGGCTTTAACAACAAAAAATACACAGACAAAGCCGCTGCCATAAATAACGGTGATACCAGCACGCTTATTGAATTATTGTACAGTATCTGATTTTGTTGGAACAGGTGGCATCCGTTGAAAAAGATCGCACAAAGTGAGCAGCCAAACAGAGCATTTTGCGCCGCTGTTTGCGCTGCCGGCTCTGTGCAACTACTATCATATCCCCATAATTTCGTATCATTGCCTCCCTTTGTTTTGCCCCGCCAATTGAAACTGCCTGCCATATTCTTAATGGATCGCTAACCATCTTCCCATCATGAGAACGCTGTTGTTTTGCATGTATACGCTGTTTTTTGGCTTTTCTGTGCGCGCACAAAACCAGTACGAATTAAATACCGGGTGGATCTGTACCAAAGCCTCCACCCTTTCGCTGCAGGGAGCTGATATAGCCAACCCTGCCACCCAGTTACAGGGATGGCAGCCCGCTGTGGTACCCGGCACCGTGCTTACCACCCTGCTGGCAAACAAACAGGTGCCTGATCCATTTTATGGCATGAACAATGAACACATTCCAGATATCTATACAGCCGGAAAAGAATTTTATACCTATTGGTTCGTAAATAATTTTACTGCGCCTGCACCGGCGGCCGGTGCGGCAGTCTGGCTGCAGCTGAGAGGGGTTAATTATGGCTGCGATGTGTATTTGAACGGCCACCGCCTTAATACAGCCATCCACAAGGGCATGTTCCTGCGCCAGTATTATAATATTAGCAGGCTGTTAAAAAAAGATGGCCATAACCGCCTGGCCATTATTGTTTATCCGCCCGATACACCTGGCAATGCCAATGGCGGCCAGGGCGGAGACGGCACCATTGCGCGCAATGTATCGCATCAGTATGTAGCGGGCTGGGACTGGATACAACCTGTTCGCGACAGGAATACCGGTATCTGGGATAAGGTCTTTATAGAAAGAACAGGGCAGGTTAATATTAAAGACCCGCATGTGATCACCCTGGTGCCAGGCAAACGCCTCCCTTCAGGAAAACAGGCCCCGGCCATTGTTAAAGTAACCGCTGCACTGGAAAATACCGCCGCACAGGCTGTCAGCGGTATACTGAGTTACCAGCTGGATGGCCAAACAGTGGCCCGCCGGGTAAGGATACCGGCAGCCACCACCCTGCAACTGCACCTGCCCGATCTTGTTTTGCCCAACCCCCTTTTGTGGTGGCCCAGTGGCTATGGCAGCCAGCACCTGTACCCGCTTTTACTTCGGTTTACCATTGCCGGTAGTATGGTATCAGACGAGGAAAAAATAGCCGTCGGCATCCGTGAATTAAAAACAGCATGGAACCCCGTGTCAAGAAGCAGCCAGGTACTGGTAAACGGGCAGAAGATCTTTATCAAGGGGGGCAACTGGATCATTTCCGATGCCATGCTTCGTTTTTCGCAGGAACGGTACGATGCAGAGATCCGCTTTCACCGCGATATGAACCTGAACCTGCTAAGGGTCTGGGGCGGCGCCATTTCAGAACGACCCGAATTTTATGCCGCCTGCGACAAATACGGACTGCTGGTGATGCAGGATTTCTGGGGTTCGGGCGATTGCAATGGCCGGTGGCAGGACCCAAAAAAACTGGACGATCAATGGACCCGCAGGCAATACCCGGACGATCATGCGCTTTTTCTGGCATCGGCCATCGATCAAATCAAATTGATCCGCAACCACCCCTCCCTCGCCATCTGGTGCGGTGGCAATGAAATAACCTTACCCGAAGACATCTTTCATCCCCTCAAAGATTCCATTATCCCTTTACTGGATGGCACCAGGTGGTTCATCGATTATTCCAACTCAGACAGCATGTCGTATAATTTCCTTGGCGGAAATGGCGATGGCCCTTACGGGATACAGGAACCGAAAACATTTTTTCAATCCAGGACCTTTCCTTTTAATTCGGAAGTAGGTTCTGTTGGACTGGGCGACTATGAATCGCTGGAACGCTTTATGCCCGAAGCCAATCGCGTAGTGCCCGCAGAAAGACATGGGCCCGAAGATGTACAGGACAGTGTATGGAACTACCACAAATACATCAGCTATAATCATTCCATTGATCCCTATGGCGCGCCCACCGACATAAAAGACTTCACCCAAAAAGCACAATTGGTAAACTATAACCAGTATCGTGCACTGGTAGAAGGTTTCAGCTCGCATATGTGGGACTGGTACACGGGTGTTATTATCTGGAAAACCCAGAACCCGTGGACGGCCATGCGGGGCCAGATGTATGATTATTACCTGGATCCCAATGCCTGTTTATACGGCCTGCACAAAGCAGGTGAGCCGCTGCATATTTTGCTGGACGCCGCCGACAATAATGTAATTGTGGTGAACAATGGGTTTGAAAATCTACGAGACATGATGCTACAGGTAAAACTGTTTGATATGAAAGGGAAGCAAACGCTGGTTACCCAGGCATTTTCCGAGATAGGGCCTACTACAACAAAAAAATACTTATCGCTGCAGCGCGTACTGAAAAAAGCCGCCGCTGCAGAAGGAATATTTGTAGTACTGCGGCTACTGGATACCAGCCGGCAAATCATCAGCGACAACCTGTACTGGATGGCCGATTCAACAGGTCATTACAGCGGCTTACAAAAAATGGCGAATGCTGATCTGCAGCTCACCGTGAAAATAACCGGCAAAGGACGCATACTGGTAAGCTTAACCAATCCTCCGGATGCACCGGTTGCTTTTTTCAACCGTTTGTCGCTGATAGATCCACAAACAAAAAAACGGTTATTGCCCGTATTCTACAGTGACAATTATCTTTCCATCTTACCCGGCGAACAGAAAACCGTTACCATTGACTACACGCCGGATCCGAATGCTTTTCCATTGCTGGAGATAAGGGGGTGGAATGTTGAAGTAAAACAATACCCTGTTACCGCGAAGTAAGGCTGTAAGGCTTTTTATTCTATCTTTAAGCACATCAATATTGATTGCCTAATACGAAATAAAGCCAATATGAAAGAAGCACTATCCAACCGTAGAAAGTTTATCAAAGGTATCGCGGCGGCCGCCGCCGGAATGGCGGTATTGCCTTCCCTGCCTGGCAGCACCACGGCTGCCATTCATACATACAGTCATCATCCCGAACCGGCATTGCCTGCTTCGTTCGATGGTCCGCCGCGCATTCGTTTTTCCGTCATCGGCATCAACCATGGGCATATCTATTCGATGGTGGAAGCTGTAATAAGGGGTGGCGGGGAACTGGTGGCACTCTATGCTGCAGAACCAAACTTGCGCGATGCCTTTGTAAAAAAATATCCGCAGGTAAAGCTGGCGCAGCATGAACAGGAAATACTGGATGACCAGACGATACAGCTGGTGCTGAGTTCCATCATACCAGATGAACGGGCGCCACTGGGCATCCGCGCCATGCAACATGGAAAAGATTATATGGTAGACAAGCCCGGCATCATTACGCTCGAACAACTGGCGGCCGTAAAAAAAGCGCAAAAGGAAACGCGTCGCATCTACTCCATCATGTACAGCGAGCGGTTTGAAAACCGCGCCACCGTAAAAGCAGGGGAACTGGTAAAAACCGGGGCCATTGGCAAAGTAATACAGACGGTTATTATGGCCCCGCATAAAATGGACGCGCCCACACGGCCGGAATGGTTTTTTGAGCGCAAAAGATATGGCGGCGTGCTCACCGATATCGGCTCGCACCAGTTTGACCAGTACCTGTTCTTTACGGGCAGTACGCAGGCATCCATTGTTGCATCGCAGGTAGATAATATCAACCATCCGCAATATACCGGTCTGCAGGATTTTGGGGACGTCATGCTGAAAGGCAACGGCGGCTACGGCTATATCAGGGTAGACTGGTTTACGCCCAACGGACTGAAGAGCTGGGGAGACGGAAGGCTCACCATACTGGGTACAGAGGGCTATATAGAAGTACGGAAGAACATTGATATTGCCGGGCATGAAGGCGGCAATCACCTGTTCATCGTAGACCAGAAAGAAACACGCTATATCGATTGCAGTAAAGAACCACTACCTTATGGCGAGCTGCTGGTAAATGACGTGGTAAACAGGACCGAGACCGCCATGCCGCAGGAACATTGTTTCCTGGCTACCGAACTGGCATTGCTGGCACAGCAGAACGCCGAAAAAAACCGGAAAGCATAACGGGATGTTTAGATGTTGGAATGGATCAGCCACCTTCTATCAGGCATCTTTTTTCCCTTGCCCCTGCCATTTCCAATTCCGGATCTCGGGAAGGTCTTCACCGTGTACGTCAATATAGGCTTTGTGATCAACCAGCTTTCCGGCAATATGCTGTTTTATATAGGCGCCCCGTGCACCCAGTGCCGGCAAGCGGTCTATCACGTCTCCTACCAGGTGAAACCGATCGATATCATTCATCACCACCATATCAAAAGGCGTGGTGGTAGTGCCTTCACCCTTATAGCCGCGAACATGTATATTATCGTGGTTCGTTCTGCGATAGGTAAGCCGGTGTATCAGTAACGGGTAACCGTGAAAAGCAAAAATAACGGGCTTGTCTTTTGTAAAAAGAATATCGAAATCCCGATCGTTCCAGCCGTGCGGATGCTCGCTTTGTGGCTGCAGGGTCATTAAATCAACCACGTTGATAACACGTATTTTTAATTCCGGCATTTGTTCGCGCAGTATCTGAACCGCCGCAATGGTTTCCAGGGTGGGCACATCACCTGCGCAGGCCATTACCACATCGGGCTCGCTGCCCTGGTCGTTGCTGGCCCAGTCCCAGATGCCCATGCCGGCCGTGCAATGTTTTATGGCGGCATCCATATCCAGCCACTGCATTTCCGGTTGTTTGCCGGCCACAATTACATTAATATAGTTGCGGCTTCTTAAGCAATGGTCCGTAACCGATAGTAAGGTATTGGCATCGGGCGGCAGGTAAATCCGTATGATGTCGGCGGTCTTATTGGCAACATGGTCAAGAAAACCGGGGTCCTGGTGACTGTTGCCATTGTGATCCTGTCGCCATACATGTGAAGTAAGCAGGTAATTCAGGGAAGCAATTGGGCGGCGCCAGGGTATTTTACGCGATACTTTCAGCCATTTGGCATGCTGGTTAAGCATGGAATCGATAATATGTATAAATGCTTCGTAGCAAGAAAAAAGGCCATGCCTGCCCGTTAGCAGGTAGCCTTCCAGCCATCCCTGGCAGAGATGTTCGCTCAACACTTCCATTACCCTGCCATCGGGTGAAATATGATCATCGCTCTGCCGTATTTCAGCCGTAGAAGTGCGGCCCGTAATGTCGAATAGTTTAGTGAGGCGGTTCGATGCTGTTTCATCAGGACCAAAAACCCTGAAATTCCGCTTGTTCCAGTTCGTCTTCATAACATCCCTTATAAAGCCACCCATCACGAGGGTCGATTCAGCGGTAACGGTGCCGGGTTCAGTCACCTCTATGCCCTGTGCCCTGAAATCGGGCATGGCAAGATCGTGCATCAGCAGACCGCCATTGGCATTGGGATTGGCGCCCATGCGCCGGGTATTTTTAGGCGCCAGGGCCGCCAGTTCCGGCACCAGTTTGCCTGTTGCGTCAAACAACTCTTCGGGTTGATAGCTTTTCATCCAGTTTTCCAGTATCCTGATATGATCCGGTTTGGTGGCCAGTGCCTCCAAGGGTACCTGGTGCGCGCGCCAGGTACCTTCGATCTGTATGCCGTCTACTATTTTAGGGCCAGTCCAGCCCTTGGGCGTATTAAAAACAATCATGGGCCATTGGGGTCTGCGGGTATAGCCATTGGTCCGCGCATCGTTTTGTATCTTTTTGATTTCCGCCAGCACGGTATCCAAAGTAGCCGCCAGCTTTTCGTGCATGGTATCCGGATCATCTCCTTCTACAAAATAAGGTTTATAGCCATATCCCTGCAGCAGTTGTTGCAATTCTTCTTTTGGTATCCGCGCCAATACGGTGGGGTTGGCAATCTTGTAACCGTTCAGGTGCAATATGGGAAGTACAGCCCCGTCGTGCACGGGGTTTAAAAATTTATTGGAATGCCAGCTGGCTGCCAGTGCACCGGTTTCGGCTTCGCCATCACCCACTACGCAGGCCACCAACAAATCGGGATTGTCGAAAACAGCGCCATAGGCATGCAGCAGCGAATAACCCAATTCTCCGCCTTCATGAATAGACCCGGGTGTCTCGGGTGCCACATGGCTGGGAATTCCTCCCGGAAAAGAAAACTGTTTGAATAATTTTTTCATGCCGGCTTCATCGCTGGTGATATCCGGGTACAGTTCCGTATAGGTTCCCTCCAGGTAGGTATTTGCTACCAGGCCTGGGCCACCATGGCCAGGACCTGTAACGTAAATAATATCCAGGTCGTTTTTACAGATAACGCGGTTCAGGTGCACGTACAAGAAATTGAGACCAGGCGTAGTGCCCCAGTGCCCCAGCAACCTTGGCTTGATGTGTTGCAACTGAAGGGGTACTTTGAGCAGCGGGTTATCATAGAGGTAAATCTGGCCAACGGACAAATAATTGGCAGCCCGCCAGTAAGCATTCATTTTTGTACGTAATTCCGGCGATAAGGTGGTGGGTGTATTCACTTCTTCCATGCTAATTATTTTTTGTTGTCATTATTATCCATCAGGAACCGGTTTACAAAACCGGCAATCATAAGCTCTTCGTTTGTTTTTATAACGCGCACGCATACCCGCGCGTCTGCCGTTGAGATAACGGGACCATTCTCCCCGTTTGTCTTTTCATCCAGTACAATGCCCAGAAAGGCCAGACCGCTGCAGATACGGCTGCGCACTTCCGGCGCCTTTTCACCGATACCGCCGGCAAATAACAAGGTATCTATGCCCCCGAGCGCCGCGGCGTACGCACCGATGTATTTTTTAACCTGGTAACAAAATAATTCAATCGCTTCCGCTGCCGCCTTATTTTCCTGTTGCGCTGCCAGTAATTCTTTCATATCTGCGCTCATGGCAGAAACGCCCAATAGGCCGGATTCTTTGTTGATCAAATGACTGAATTGTTCAGGGCTGTATTCGCCCGATTGCATGATATACCAGGCTATGCCGGGGTCCAGGTCGCCTGTGCGGGTACTCATGGGCACTCCCGATGCCGGTGTAAAACCCATGCTGCTGTCGATGCTTTTGCCCTGCCTGATGGCTGCAAGGCTGGCGCCACTGCCCAGGTGGGCAATAACAACCCGTTGTTTTGCTTCGGTATTTTTTTCTATGCGGTCCAGTTCCCGGACCAGGTAAGCGTAAGAAAGTCCATGAAAACCATATCGCTGAATGCCCTTTTCAGCAAATTTTCTTGGCAGCGGCAGTAATTTGGCTACCGTTGGCATCGTGGCATGAAAAGAAGTATCGAAGCAGGCTACCTGCAGAATATCCGGGAATCTTTCCCGGAACATTTCTATCAGCCTGATTTCCGCCGGCAGGTGATCCGGATCGAAAGCGCTGATCTTTTTTAGTTCTTCCAGCAATGCCGGGTTTATAGGTGCCGGTTCTGCATGTTGCATGCCGTGCACTACCCGATGGCCTATAGCCGCCAGCCTTTTCATGCCCGGTTGCTGCAGCAGCCAGTTTACCAGCTGCTCGCCCGCAACATCCTGATCACCGGCCGCTATTTCCTGCGATGTGCTGGCCCGATGATCTGCATACCTTACCTGTAATTGTGTGCCTGGCTGACCAATGCGGGTCATTTCACCCTGGAATACCAGTGCTGGTTCCTTACCCGACTTATACAAAGAAAATTTTATACTGGAAGAACCGCCATTAATGGTAAGTATGGAAGCGTTGTCGGTTATCATTAGCATGCATACATCAAAATACAGGCCCGTTGTTGCAGGCTGTATGGTTTAAGTTGCAGGGTACGGGGTTGGGGGTACAAGGTTTCAGGCACTTTGCCTTGCAATGGTTACCTTACAGCCTGCACCCTACACCTGGCACCGCCGCTCTTACACCGTAAATGATAACAATAAAATGATAACCGCCATCGATAAAAACACCGCATTGGTGTTGATTGATTTGCAAAAAGGCATTGCCAAAGGCGAGCTGGCGCATCCACTGAAAGAAGTATTGAACCAGGCGGCTTTTCTGGCCGGCCGCTTCAGGACCGCGGGCTTGCCGGTAGTGATTGTAACGGTGAACCCGATGGGTGCTGCCTGGACGAAGGCCCGGGTAGATTTGCCCGCGGTGCCCCGCAATACCGTTGTACAAACCCTTGCAAAAGCAGTTATGCCGATGATCGGTTTTACAGACATCGTTCCTGAAATTGGCGAACATGCAGGCGATATCCATATTACAAAAAAAACATGGAATGCATTTTACAACACCACCCTGCAGCAAAAATTACAACAGTACGGTGTTACCGGGATCGTGCTGGCCGGCATTTCTACCAGTGTAGGGATAGAAGGAACGGCGAGGGCAGCAAGTGAATTAGGCTATAATATCAGTTTTGCCATCGACGCCATGACGGATCGCCTGCCCGATGCACATCAGCATTCGCTCAAGAATATATTTCCGCGAATCGGTGAATGCGGGAAAGCTTCAGACATAGCTGCTATGATCATTCAATAATAAAAATTCAAAATCCTTTGCGTGGCTTATCCCAACAAAGGCTTTTGAATTTTCACCGTTGATATTAAAAAGCCGCCTGCCAGTCGGGCATAACAGGTTGCCAAATGTTCTTTATTCCGGAAAGGAGGTGCTTTAATGGTTTGGATGGCTTGCGCACCATTAATTCTTTGTATGCTGCTTTCTCTATTTTTACCTTTACCAGCAGTACGCCTGCAATGGCCTCTTCTTTTACCTGTACACTATTGCCCAGCAGGTCCTGCATAAAATGCTGTATAGTAGTTTGATCATTCACCAGTGAAGCCCGACCGTCTATTTTTACGGAAAAAGGATATCCTTTTCTGTAAAATTCAAGGGTAACTGCACTGCTGCGATCGTACGCAACTTTTTGGTTCCAGCTTCTGCTGATAAAAAACCAGATATGGCCTTCTTCATCCGTTTTTAAAGCAGTGATAATATAAGCAGGAAAAGGAAGCAGGGACGCATCATCACAAAAAAACAAGGCAGTGCCAATGCTTACAATTTTTACCTGGAGAAAAGATAGGTCGGACGCTTGCATAGTTAAAACTTTAACAAAAACATTTCAAATCGGATACCACAAAAATGAAGGCAGCCCAACGCTTACCCTCACCACAAAGTGTGGAAAATTCTCCCTGGTTCTATAATATTGTAGATGCACGGCTGATGTAGTAATCTCCGGCCTTCAGGAAACCAGGCATTTTGCCTGTCAAATTTCTTATATTAGTGTCGTCATGATGGATCAGGAAAGGCCGCGCTGTATCCGCTGAGATCGTCCAACGGCATGGGGGGTTATTGGCGCAGACGTTGAACACGGAAAAGGGTCCCGTTTTTATAGTTTCCTGCCACTGCGCCAACAATGCTTACCGGTTGCTTATTGAGTTAAACCCAAAAAATATATGAAGGAAATCTCCGCCCAGGTAACTGCCCGCATGCCTGCCTCCGCCTATGGCCGGCCATTTATTAACCTTTTACTGGCAGGCATACTGGCCATCGCAACGGTGAACCTGAGCGCACAAGCAATTGCCCCGGATAAAGTCAGGAATGATTTTATTTCCCTGCTGCAAAGGCCGGCAGTTGATCCTCATCCTTTTTTTGCCATTGTTAGCACAGACAGTGCAATAGTGGAAAAGGGGTATTTTTATTCGGAAGCCAATGAAAAAGTACCCCTTCTGGTATATCGTCCGCTGACAAAAGACCGGAAAAAATTACCCGTTGTTATCTGCCTGCATGGCACCGGCGGAAGCAAAGACGACGCCGGTATCCGGCAGTTGCTTTACCGTTTTTCAAATGCAGGTTTTATGGCAGTGTCCATTGATGGGCGGTACCATGGTGAAAGATCAACGGCAGGGCCGGGGCATAACAGTTATGTAGAAGCGATTACCAGGGCCTGGGAAAATAAGGATACTGCCCGGCAGACCCATCCTTTCTTTTTTGATACGGTATATGATGTGTGGAAACTCGTTGATTACCTGGTAACCCGAACGGATGTAGATGCAGGCAGGATTGGCCTGATGGGCATTTCAAAAGGAGGCATCGAAACCTGGATGGAGGCGGCGATTGATAAACGAATTAAAGTAGTGGTGCCCGTTATTGCTGTACAAAGCTTTCGCTGGTCGCTCGACAATGAACGCTGGCAAGGCCGCGCGCACACAATCTGGGGCGCCCATGTACAGGCTGCCAAAGATCTGGGCGACAGTGATGTCAACAGCCACAACGTTCAAATTTTCTGGAATAAATTATTGCCGGGCATTACCGGCGAATTTGATTGCCCTTCCATGCTCAGGCTTATAGCACCCCGCCCCCTGCTGATTTTAAGTACTGAAGAGGATCAGAATTGTCCCTTACCTGGAGCAAAAATAGCTTTTGCGACGGCATTGGCAGTTTACAAAGAAAATGATGCAATGCAAAAGATACAGATGAATGTGGCACCTCATCAACCACATCGTTTTACAGATGCACACCTGGAAATGGCGATCGAGTGGTTTATTAAATGGCTTTGATGGGTATTTTGAGACAGGGGGATATTGAGATTTGTAAGTTGGCTCCGCTAGCAACAAATCCCAACATCCCCCCAGCAAAAAATTCTTTCCTATCCCCTTACATACCTTTCTTTATCTCTTTAATCCTTGTCAGGTGATGCTCGATGACAGGTATGGTATTATCAATAAAACTTTTCACCTCAGCGTCTGTCACCATCGTGGATGCTTTTTTAAACATATCCAATGTTTCTTCATGACCCTTTACCATGGCCGCCACATAATCCTTATCAAAGTCTTTTCCCATTTTCTTGTTCAGTTCATCTGCTTTTTTCTGATGATCGGCGTCCGGTTCGGCCGGTAGGGTAACATTCCTGTCGGCAGCCAGTTTCTTTACCTTATCATTGGCGGCGCCGTGGTCTGTTATCATCATGCCCGCAAATTCTTTTACTGCGGCGGACCCTGCTTTGTCTTTCGCGATCTCTGCCAGTTTAACTTCTGCCATGCCGCCATTGGCAGCTTTTACCAGGAAACTGGTGCTATTGGAATCTGTCTTGATGCCGGCGGGTTTTACAGAAGAAGAATCTGTTTTCACCATCGAGGAATCCATTTTTGTTGCGTTGGTTGAATCCGCTTTGTCAACACTGTCTTTTGAACTGTTATTACCACAGGAAGCCAGCAAAACAATTGCAGCTGCCAATGGAACGATTGTCTTTTTCATATACATTTTTACGTTGAAGCAGAAATATTCATGCCAGCAAGCAGCCAGCAGACAAAGGCCAGGCTGCCCGCTATCATGGGCATTGATTTCCACAATTTGCCATGGTTTGTACACATCCGTCGCAAATCCGCAATGGCCGTACCCCGCCCTGCATTATTTAATACGTCTAAAAGAATATTGTTGTTTGATGATATTGTTCAAAAACCGGCCTTTGGAAGCAGCCCTTTTCATAGCAGTATAGACCGCGGCCGGCACTTTTTTATATTCGTATATGGCACCCGATGCAAATACAACCCGCAATCGGGCAGTCTTACCATCATAGATCATAGCTGCAACTACTGAAGAAGGCATCCTATTCTCCTTAAAAATAATATGCCAGCTTGCAGCCGGCCATCAAAACAATACTGCTTACCACTGGCCACAAATGCTATGGCATTCAAATTGACACAGACAAAGCGTCAAATTCAATAAAATAATATGAGCCTGGCAAAATATAAAACCAAGAGAAACTTTAAGGAATCGCCGGAACCTACCGGTGGAAAGCCGGTGGAAGGCAAGCTTCGGTTTGTGGTACAGCAGCACGATGCTTCTCACCTGCATTATGATTTCCGCCTTGAAATGGACGAGGTGTTAAAAAGCTGGGCCGTGCCCAAGGGACCTTCCACCGACCCTGACCTGAAGCGTCTTGCCATGATGGTAGAAGACCACCCTTACGACTACCGGAATTTTGAAGGCATCATCCCCAGTGGTTACGGCGCAGGCACCGTGATTGTCTGGGATGAAGGCTTTTATGAACTGGCGGATTTTAAGGACCACGATAAAAAAGCGCAGAACAAAGAGGCCTTGCGCCAGCTGAAAACAGGCAAATTGAAATTTGTATTGAAAGGGAAAAAATTAAAAGGTGAATATGCACTGGTAAAAGCACATGGCCGTGGCGAGAACGGCTGGCTGCTGTTTAAAATAAAAGATCAACATGCCGCCACCTCAGATATCACAAAAAAAAATAAATCCGTTCAATCAAAAAAAACGCTTGCACAGGTAGAGAAAACAACCGATCATTTTTATGGCGCACAAAGGGTAAAGACATCCTCCATCCATAGCAAAAAAGAAAAGCTATTGGGTAAACAAGCGAATGCACGCGCCGCAGCAAAAAAGATTGCCCCGGAAAAAAAGGCAGCGCCGAAAAAGAAAAAAGCCGTATCAAAAAAATCAATCCCTAAAAAAGCGGTGCAGGATCTGCTGGCAAAAGCGCCGAAAAAAACTTTTCCTTCTTCGTTCAAACCTATGCTGGCAACCTTGGTTGATAAGCCTTTTGACCGGGAAGGCTGGTTGTATGAAGTAAAATGGGACGGGTACCGGGCAGTGGGCTTAGTAAAAAGCGGGCATGTTCAGTTACTGTCTCGCAATGATAAATCCTTTAATGAAAAATTTTACCCCGTAACAAGGGCACTCGAAAATTGGCCTGTTGATGCGATTGTAGACGGCGAAATAGTGGTAATAGCAGAAAATGGCGTAGCTGATTTTGGCGCTTTGCAGAACTGGCGCAGCGAGGCAGACGGAGAACTGCTCTACTATATATTTGACCTTTTGCGGCTGGATGGAAAAGACCTGACCAATCTTTCTTTGCGCGATCGTAAAGCGCTGCTGGA
>CAXTMV010000007.1:43422-47249 GCA_964245425.1 uncultured Flavihumibacter sp.
ATACTCTCGTCCAAGAGACGGGGTTTGAAAAAGCCGACGGCATCATCAAAATAAGCCAGTCTTTTGAAGAATCCGGTACCCGGTTTTTTGAAACGGCCAAAAAAATGGGACTGGAAGGGATTGTTGCCAAAAGGGCCGATAGTAACTACCAGCCGGGTCAGCGTTCAGACGACTGGCTTAAGATAAAGGCAAATAAACGGCAGGAAATGGTTATCGGTGGCTATACCAGGAATGATGACAGCAGTAAATTGTTCAGCGCCCTGCTGGTAGGTGTGTTTGACAAAGGCAAGCTCAGGTATACCGGCAAAATAGGTACGGGCTTCAACGAAAAGACACAAAGAGAAATGCTTGCACAGTTTAAAAAGATAACGGTCAAAAAACCGCCTTTTGATGCGCTGCCCGATATTAATAAACCCTCCCGCTTTCGCCCCAACCCTCCGCATGCGGTGGCCACCTGGTTGAAACCGGAACTGGTATGTGAAGTAAGCTTTGCAGAAATGACGGCCGATGGCGTGATGCGCCATCCATCTTTTGAAGGCCTCCGCACCGATAAAAAAGCAGCACAGGTGGTGTTGGAAAACGAGATACCGGTAAAAGATGAATTGTCAAAAAAGAAAACAACTGCCTCCAAAAAACTGGTTATGCCTACAGTAAAAAAAGAAAGAAAATCCCTGCTCAATCCAACAGAAGAGACACAGGTAAAAAAAATAAACGGTCATGCATTAAAGTTTACCCACCTGGGTAAGCTTTACTGGCCAAAAGAAAAAATTACCAAGCGGGATATGATTAACTATTATTTCCAGGTGGCGCCTTTCATTTTACCTTATTTGAAAAACAGGCCACAATCAATGAACCGCCATCCCGATGGTATTAACGGGGAAAGCTTTTTTTTCAAAGACATTACCGGTAAAGCACCTGATTGGGTTGATACTTTTTTATACCACAGCAAAGCTGATGATCGTGACCGGAATTACCTGGTGGCAAAAGATGAAGCCAGTATTTTATACATGGCATCTTTGGGCTGCATTGAAATGAATCCCTGGCACAGCCGGGCAGAAAAAAAAGATTATCCAGACTGGTGCATCATTGATCTGGACCCCGGGAAACAGACATTCAGCCAGGTAATTGAAGCAGCAAATGTTACCAGGGAAGTATTGGAAAGTATGGGCATCCAGGGTTATCCAAAAACAAGCGGCTCTACGGGCATGCATATCTATATTCCCCTGGGCGCTAAATACACCTATGATCAATCAAAGGAATTTGCCAGGGTGGTGGCCCGCATGGTGCAGGCCGCCATACCGGGCTATACCAGTATCGACCGGGCCGTGAAGGATCGCCACGGAAAAATGTATATTGATTTTCTCCAAAACCGGCCACAGGCAACTGTTTCGGCCCCTTATTCGCTGAGGCCTAAACCAGGTGCAACGGTATCGATGCCGCTTTACTGGGAAGAAGTAAAGAAAGGACTTAAAATGACTGACTTTACCATCCACAATTCACTCGAACGAATTAAAAGTGAAGGCGATATTTTTAAACCGGTGCTGGGCAAAGGCATCAACCTTGAAAAAATAGTAAAAACTTTTGATAAATAACCCACACACTCCTCTTTACCGGTGCATGCGGCAGGGCATTGCCGTATATTTGTTGATCTGCCGGTATTGCTGCGCTAAAATACCGGGCATTAATTGCATATTTTAAAAATATACATCATGGGTATTGTATTGTTGGACATGGCAGTCTCCTTAGATGGCATCGTTACAGGGCAAGATGGCAAGTCGCTTTATCCAATGGAGCAGTTGCAGGATACGCAGGCCATGAATAAACTTATCAATGCCACCGGCGCCGTTATCCTGGACCAGGAGGCCTATGATATGGAGGGAGGCGATTTCACCGGCTACCTTTATCAATCGCCCCTGTTTATTTTAACAGACACCCCTCCTGAAAAAATTGCCCTGGGCGAAAATGATAAACTCCGTTTTTGTTTTGTAACGGAAGGTGCACAACAGGCAGTTGAATACGCAAAACGCGCTGCGGCCCACCTTAATATCACCATTGTTGGGAGCGTAAACGCTGCAAGGCTTTGTTTGAAAGCCAACCTGGTAGATGAAATACTGCTCCGGCATATACCTGTATTGGTAGGTAAAGGCGAAAAACTATTTGAAGACCTGGGAGAAAGAACAGTCAATCTCAAAATCATACATTCTATGGCATATGCCAGCCGGATGGACATCCGTTACCGTGTGTTAAAATAACTAACCACCAGTAAAATAATGATATCCCTATTTAACGGTTGATTTCTTCTTTGCGGCAGCTTTCTTTTTAGGCACTGTCTTTTTTTTGGGTGCAGCTTTTTTTGTGGCTTTGCTGTTGGGATTGGGTGGAACCTTTGCACCATTTTTTCTTGCCTCGGATAATCCAATCGCGATTGCCTGTTTGCGACTGGTTACTTTCTTCCCGCTGCGACCGCTCTTAAGGGTACCTGCTTCTTTTTCTTTCATTACTTTTTCTACTTTCTTACTGGCTGCTTTGGAATATTTTGCCATCTCCTAAATTTAATTGGTTAAGAATCTGTTTAAAGAAGAATAACAAAATAGTTGCCAGGCCTGTGTACCGTTGCAGTTTACCCCCGTTAACAAGGAGGTACCAGTATTGCTAAAAATTATCCACAACCTCCTGTACCTTATATTTTTTATTCCGTAGAAATATATCCCCAGCGCATAGCAGGCAAACAGGAAAAAAGATGGCATATTTTTTACCTGTTAACATTAATTGCAAATCATTTGCTTGCTATGGTCACCGAAAAAAAAATTAAAAGCGCTTCTTTTTCTGTGGTTGAAAAACCCCTGGTTAAAGTAATTAAAATGCGGCAGGAGCACCTGGCTGCGTCTCTCCCTGAAAAAAGGAGCGCATACGCGGGGCCGCCCTTAACTCCATTCAATACGGGCTACCTGAAAGGCCGTGATAACGACTTATTATAAAAGCAAATGCATGATAGATTGGTCATCGTCTTCTTGTTGTTCCAATTAGCATTTTTATACCGCACCCGGAAAATTTTCACCACTTAATTGTTTCATGCAATAATTGCCAGGCCATGATTTTGTCTTTTCGCCACACATGCATGTAAATGCCTGTTTGCAGTGGGGTTTTGCAGGTACCGTATACAACACCCAAATCATGGGTAGATGCTGTATAGGATTGCTCGGGATAGAAAGCGATGGCTTGTTTAACGGCAAACAACTGTTGCTTTGCAACGGCAGAAATATAAGGTGCTTTGCCCGGGCGAAGTAGATGTGCAGACGGATGTGAAAAAAGCGGATAGGCCGTATCCGTTTTTCGTAGGGCCAAATCATCGAAGAGGCTGTCTATCATCATCAATGTTAAGCTGCCACCGACAGCCGCAATATCTTTATCGGGCAGCAGCAGCTGTACTTTCTTTTCAGCTTTGGTAATGGGCGGCCTGTCGTAGGAATTTCCGAGGTCAATCAAAAACTTCCATTGGCCATCTGTTTGTTTTTGCCAAACCGTGGCATAATTACCCGAGGCCACCTGCTTTCCGTTTTCTGCGTAGACCCATGGCCCGGTTGTATAACCAAAATCACCCGCAGCAGCGATGGCCGCAAAATCGGGCCGCCATGACAATTTACCGCTGGTATCTTTGGATTGCTTTGCATATACCGGCAGGCCCTTAACAAAAACGCCGTTGGCATCGATTACCGACTGATCATTCATATTTGCCAAAAACGCATCCTGCATATTTTTGTCTGCAGACAATTTCGCAAAAGCCCGTTCTGCCTGCAGCAGTTCCTGGCCAGCGCGCTGGGCAGGCC
>CAXTMV010000007.1:47259-48905 GCA_964245425.1 uncultured Flavihumibacter sp.
GGCCTGGCGCAACCTGCCAAAAAAAG
Source organism: uncultured Flavihumibacter sp. (assembly GCA_964245425.1). Lineage (GTDB taxonomy): Bacteria > Bacteroidota > Bacteroidia > Chitinophagales > Chitinophagaceae > JACMLD01. The sequence continues at coordinate 47,286 of CAXTMV010000007.1, forward strand.
AAATGCCAGCAAACCAGATTTGGTGATAGCCATCATAATGAAATCTTTTAAGCAGTTCGTAATGCAAAATACAGTTGCAAAAATAAAAAAACCGCCGGTTAGCGGGCGGTTGGTTTTTATAGGTATTCAGTTATACTACCGTTGTGTTATTTTTACCCAGTCTACATACATCCTGGCCTTATTATTTTTTACTGCTTCCAGCGCCGGGGCCGATAAGCCATAAAAAGGATTTTTGATGCCATTTATTTTCTGGGGATAGGCACCGCCCAGCGCATAGTTCAGCACCAGGAATTTATTACTGTCGAAGGCCCATTTGCCATATTTGGCAGCCATTGTCTTTGTAACGCGAAACATGGTGCTGCCATCGTACTTAAACAACAGGCTGTCTGGGGTCCACTCCACGGCATACACATGCCAATTGGTGACATCGTGCTGTTTATCAAAATAAAACCTGTTAACAAAAGGTGTTTCACCACTGTAACCAGGGCCATGCACAGCAGCACTGGCCCAGTCTTTTTCTCCGATATACTCCATAATGTCAACTTCTCCCGCATCCGGCCAATCGCCATAACCCAGCATCCACCAGGCCGGCCAAAGGCCTGCGCCATCATCCAGCTTTATTCTTGCCTCTGCCAGCCCGTACTTAAAATCAAATTTGTCTTTGGTATTGATTCTGCCAGAAACAAAATTAAATTGTTGCCCGTCTGCAGTGGTATAACCGGGTGCATAGTGCGGCTGCAATACCAGCATATTGTTCTGCAGGTAAATGGTGGAAGCCGAATCTACATACGCTTGTAATTCGTCGTTCACATGCATGCCGGTCGTTTCTGCATTCCATTTGGTCCTGTCTAGTTTACTGCCAGAAAAATCATCAAAGAAAATGACGTGTTCTTTGGCAATGGCCGGTATTTTACCTGCAGCCATCTGGGCGATATCGTTGCCATTCAGCAATGACGCAATCAATAAGTGGATGCACACTTTTAATCTACAATTCACCATTCAACAGTTTAAATATTACTGGTACACTCTTACATAGTCGACTTCCATCTGGGTGCTGGTCCATGCCGGGTCAACAGAACCGCCAAAATCTCCGCCCACGGCCATATTGAGTATGACAAAGAAATTCTGGTTAAAGGGCATGGCGCTGCTGTTGGGTGTGGTAAAAAAAGCCACATCGTCTATAAGGAACTGCAGGCTTGCGGGAGACCATTTCAATGAGTAGCGATGAAAATCAGTGGTGGCGGTCGACAAAATCGTATTGCCGCCTACTCCATTGGCGCCGGAATGCCCGGGGTAATGAATGGTGCCGAATATCTTGTTCAACTGGTTGGCCACATGTTCCATAATATCTACTTCACCACAGGCAGGCCAGGGCGCAGTTTGAATATTGCTGCCCAGCATCCAGATGGCGGGCCAGGTGCCTTTGTCGGCCGGTAGTTTTGCCCGCACTTCAATACGGCCATATTTGAAGGAGAATTTGCCATTGGTCAGCAGCCTTGCCGAAGTATAACTGCTGCCGCCGTAATTTTCTTTTTTGGCAATTATCTTCAAAGTGCCATTGGAGATGGAAACATTGTCTGCCCTGGTGGTATAGTACTCCAGTTCATTATTGCCCCAACC
>CAXTMV010000007.1:48915-49722 GCA_964245425.1 uncultured Flavihumibacter sp.
ACCGCCACCGCCGGTAGCGAAGCCCCACTTGGCCGAATTGGGTGCCCCGGGTGTATCAAACTCATCCGACCATACCAGCGATTCTTTCACCGGCACGGTAATATCGATGGATTTTGAAACTGTTACACTACTGCTGCTTTTGGCCACTACGTTTACGGTGTAGATACCGGCAGCAGGGTATTTATAGGTGACGATCCCATTGGCTGCGGTCTGAAAACTGCCATTGCCAAAATCATAATCATAGCTGACGGCATTGGTGGCAGTAGCGGTAAAAGTTACATTGCCGCTGCTGTCTGGCGCAATAACGGCGCTCAGCGTAAGGTTGGAAGGCGCGGTATTACCATTGTTTGTAGTACTGCTTTTACTGCAGGATGCCAGTAACAGCATCGCGGCCAGGCCGCTGAAAAGAATTGTTTTCATAATTATTTTGCTTTTAAGATCGTATACCACGAGTTACCATCTACCCCAATATTACGCAAAGAAAGCTGGGTAGCTGAAATAGCCAGTATTTCATACCTGTTGGCACCCGTGCCGTTATTAATAATACCATTACCCGGCACAAACATTTGTATCCTGGTTGAATTGGCCGAAGTAGAAGCCGAAGTAGCGCCGGAAAAAACCAGTTTTTTAAGTCCGCCCGGGTTAATGGAGATACAGTCTTCCGCGCTGCTTAATCCGTAAAAAGAAGCGGCCGCTCCAATAATAAAGGTAGCACCTTTATTATCTACGATCATGCTGATATTGCCGGTGGCATCTTTTGAAAAAGTGATCTCATCGTCGTAAAAACAGGCTTGCCGCCCATTGGGG
>CAXTMV010000007.1:49732-52321 GCA_964245425.1 uncultured Flavihumibacter sp.
TGGGGGGTGATGAATAATAGCTGGGTGTAAAACCATCGGAAGGACCCACACCAAAATGCCCGGGCACGTCGTTGGCACAAATCCATACTTTGGAGGCGTTGTTGGTGAGGTTGGTTACAATATCTGTTGGTATCACAAACGCAACAAATACTTTTATTTTTTTACTGATGGTTGACATGGCACCGCCGGTACCGATGGCATTTACCGTAATGGTGTACTGGTTGGTGTCGGGCAGTGCATATTTGTAACTGATGGTACCGGAGGGTACCATTTGTACATTGCCATCGCCAAAATCAATTTTATAGGTAAGGGCATCTGTTGCCGTAGTGGTAATCACTACCGTACCGGTACCGTTGCCGTTCGGGTTGGAAGCATCCACCCCTGCCACTGCAGCTGTTAACGTAAGTGCCGAAGGCGTTTTAATATTGCCAAAAGAATAATCTGTTTTCTTACAAGCACTGAAAGCGGCGGCCGCAGCTATCAGCAGTACCATGTATGTTTTTATTTTATATAACATGCTATTGATATTTAAGTATTAAAGTATCACCAGGTCATCCCAGTAAAAAGTCTTGCCATTGCCGGGGTTTCCAAAATCAAAGAAAACCGAAGCCTTATCGTAATGGAACGCCGCATTGAAGGCAGGTGTGCCGGCAGCCGGGCTACTGAAATCGAAGGTTAATGTTTCCCACTGGTTAACCTTGCTGGTCAGCACATCTGTTTCTACTGAATTATTACCATTGGTATGGTCTTCTATCTTCAATTTTACGTCTATACCGGCGGCGGGCGAATATACCCGTACGGTCATTTTTAACCGGCTGGCCGAAACCGGTATCAGGGTAGGGAATCCTGCGGCAGTGCCTACGGTGGTACCCGACCATACTTCTGCGCCGGCAGGCTTCAGCGTCTTTTTAACGTTATTACCGGGTACTGCCGGGTCGATGGCTGCCGTGGTCTGGTTATTGCCAAAATCAGTAACGGTATAATCCGTGTTGGGATCATCGAAAGAAACGGGCAGGTTAACCTGCTGCAGGAAACGCAGATCATCCCAATAATATATTTTTCCGTTGCCGTTGTTTCCAAAATCGAAGAATACCGAGGCTTTGTCATATTTAAAGCTGGCATTCAATGACGGCGTACCGCTGGCGGGGGCGGTAAAATCAAAGACCAGGGTTTCCCATTGGTTGGCAAGGGTTGTTTTTGTATCGGTTTCAACGGAATTATTTCCATTGGTATGATCTTCCAGCTTTAGTTTAATGTCTAACCCTGCAGCCGGTGAATACACCCGCAGGCTCATTCTAGAAGCGATGGCGGTAACCGGAACCGCGCTGGAAAAACCTGAACCGGTACCTGCCGTAGTACCTGCCCAAACTTCTGCACCACTGGTCTTCGTGGTTTTTTTAACATGGTTGGATGCGTTTACCGGGTCAACCGCATCTACTGTATTGTTCCCGCCAAAATCAGTCATGGTAAAATCGACACCGCTTTGTTCAAATGTAACCGGCCAGTTAATCTGGGCCAGTGCCGGCGCCAGCATCAGCAGGTCGTCGAAATAATACGTTTTGCCATTACCGTTATTACCGAAATCGAAGAATACAGATGCCTTGTCATAGGCATAAGCGATATTGAGGGCGGCTGTGCCGGCAGCAGCGTTGCTGAAATCAAATACCAGCGTTTCCCATTGGTTGGCTACGGTGGTTTTAGTGTCTGTTTCAACGGAATGCGCGCCGTTGCCATGCTCTTCTATTTTCAGTTTGATATCCAGGCCGGCTGCAGGCGAATATATGCGGGCACTCATTTTGGTAGCGCTGGCGGTAATAGGGATAATGCTGGCAAAACCGGCAGCGGTTCCAATGGTGGTGCCAGCCCACACTTCTGAACCGGCTGTTTTGATCGATTTCATTACTTTATTACCGGGCGCTGCGGGATCTGCCGCCAGCGAAGATTGGTTGCCGCCGAAATCGCCCAGGGTATAATCCACTTTGGGATCTTCAAAAGTAACCGGCAGATCAATTTGCTTGGCTACTTTAATCGTATCCAGGTATTGGGTAGTAGCCGCACCACCGCTCAATGCCACCACCCTGATAATATAGGTACCTGCATTTACATAGGTATGACTCACCGTCTGTCCTTCCAGGAAACTGGTTACCGGTATTGGATTTGTATTATTGGAATCGCCATAATATACCCTGAACATGGTTTCGTATTTGGCAGAAGCCGATACATTCACGGTAAGGCTGCTAACGGCTACATTTACCTGTAAATTTTCAGGCGCCTTAAAAGACACGGTCAATACCTGGGTGGCATCCGTTGTTTGCCCGTTGATATTATAACCGGTTACCTTAACCGTATAAGTGCCTTCGGCATACACATGTTTAATGCTGCCACCGGCTGTTAATTTGGCCGGCGTGGCAGAGTTGTCGCCATAGTATACATCGTAAGAAACAGCCCCTTCTCCATTGGGTGTAATGGTAACAAGGCCCGTATTATCCTGTGTAATGTCGAACATCACCGATAATTTATTGGCGGCCGCAGCCGTTTTTGCAAAAGACACATCAGTAAACGTTTCTTTTTTACAGGCCGCTATAACGC
>CAXTMV010000008.1:0-31787 GCA_964245425.1 uncultured Flavihumibacter sp.
TGGCTATTGTTCGTAGGCGTTTTAATAACCAGGTTGCCACCCACCAGCCAGTCGCCTTTTTCTGTTTGCGCCTGTGCAGCCGTCACCAGCAAGACTGTTAAAAAACCCAGGATAACTTTCCGCATAATCATCAATTTAAAAATATGAATAGTAACTGTTTGCTCTAACTAAAGTAGACCGGGTTCACACACATAAGGTTGCATGGCGGTCTGTTCAGGATACTTGCTTCACTTCGTAGACCGGGCTGAACAGGTACAATTTACCGGTTTTTATTTCCACGCATTGAAAACGTTTTCGCAGCCGCGGTCCTTTTTTAAAAACTTTTCCATCGCCGAGAGAAAACAACGCCCCTTCCGGTAAATCTTCCACCAGCAGGCTGCCTTCTTCCTTTTTGTCGTAGCGCCGAAGTGTTCGCATCAGTCCCTCGTCTGCACAACTGCTGGCCGGCAGGTTGTGCAAAGACAATTGCAGGGTCGACAAAATATCGGCCGGAAAGATATCCATTTCAAGAAATTGCAACAGCAACATTTTGTAAACCTGTTTCCATTCGCGGCCATGGGCAGCCACCCGGTTGCCAAATTCAAGAAAGGTAACCAGGTGCGCCAGCTCGTGCACCAAAGTTATTAAAAACGCATAAGGGTTGAGGTTACCATTTACGCTGATGCGGTGGGCGGCATCGCGATAAGCATGGCGATAATCGCCCAGCACGGATTTTCTTTCGCGTGTAATGGTTAAATGCACTTTATAGCGTTGCAATAGTATTAGTACCGGCGCAGCGGCGGCGGCTGGTAAATAATGCTGTAAATACGTGAGGGGATATTCCTGCTTAGGCATTCCTGCGGGCTTTGTTCCACTGCATCAGGCTGCGCATCTCCAGCAGGGAATAAATAAAATATAAGAATACACAGGCCAGTATGGCGGGTTTATTAATATGTTCGGTGCGGTTGATTACCACGTACAATAAAATGGCGAAAATACATACCAGCAATTTGAGGAATAAGCCACTGTAGGTATGGCGCAGAAACCCCATGGTGGTAGGATGTGCCATGGCACGCTGGTACAGCAGCAATGAGCCGAGGCTGACGGCGAATAATAACAGGTTGCCGGCAAAAAGAACCGGCATGTCAACGCCCCTCGCCTGCAACGGTTTTTTGCCCAGCAGCAGGAGGGCTGTTATCAAAATAAAAAAAAAGGTCAGGGGCAGGGAGGATCGGCTGGTGGATGCGCTATTGGTCATTTATTTTTGGGGCCGGTTTCTTTTATTATCTTGTATAGGATGGCGGCCAGTACCAGCAAAGGTAATAACCACGACAATATCGGAAAAGAAACCTTTAACCATTTATCAGTTTTGAGGCCGATAAATACGGCAATGCCAAGACCTGCCATCATCTGTGTAGCAAGCCCTGCATAACGCATCAAATCTTTGTTGTTATTGGACGATTGCGGCATTGTTTTTTTCGACCATCTTTGCCTCCGCCTTTTTCTCGTCCTGTTTTTCTGCAACAGGCGCTGCCATATTCATATGACATTCGCCGTTAAAAGTAGCCGTTGGCTCTACCTGCAGCTTGCCGGCATGAATATTTCCTTTTACTACGCTGGACCCCTTGAGCTGGAGCAGTTCTTTTACTTTAACAGCGCCGGTTACCTTGCCCAGGATATCGGCCTGCTGGCCATTGATATCGCCCTGTACAACGCCATTGGCACCAATGATAACTTTGGCAGTGCTGATGATGTTGCCTACCAGGGTGCCGTCGATGCGCAGATCGGAGTTGGAATTGATATCGCCGGTAAGTGTGGTGCCCGCGCTGATGAGGCTGGCCGCATTGGTTCCGCTGGTTTCAGCGAAGAATTCGGATTTGGATTTTCCTTTAAACATGGTATCAGATTTTAGTCGTTTATTTTTTCAGGCGACGGCAGGTTCAGCGCCGTAGTATCCAGTTTAACGGAACTACTGCCCTGTAAAACCCCTTTCAACCCCTGCAGGTACTCGTCTTTGTACCGCACCGCATGCTCTAACGAATCTGTACGTATTTTTAGTTCACGGAGTTCCCTGGTATTATTCACATCTCCGTAACCAGGTATGTACAGTTTCAGCGGCGTAAACACTATCAATGCCACAGTTAACCCGGTAAGCACTACAAATATTGTGCTTAATAATATATATACGCTCATTCTGGATAACTTAAAAATAACCACTTCTTCGTAGGTATCATCGTTCATTACTACCAGTCGGTATCGGTTCCGGAGCCGCTTCAGGGTTGTATCGGCATCAAAAAATTTAGCCATAGAAAAGAAATTAGGTTAAAGTTAACAGAATAATTTTAATCCTGTTCGGGCAACAAAATGCCGGACTGGACGCTGAGCAAACGAAATCAGGCATCCGGCATCAGCCATCCGACATTTCTTCCCGGTTTTTACAATAAATTTGCTGAAAACCAGTTATTAAGACCGTAGCTTCGGCGCAATGATCTATCAGAACCTGACACGGATAATAGTTGTTCTCCTTTTATTCATTGTGCCACCGGTTGTACATGCACAGCCTGGTGGCCTCAGCTTTGATTTGCCACACCCCCAGAAATTCGAGAACCGCCAGCTGCGCTCAGAAAAAACAGGCGATAAAAAATTTACGATCCCCCGTAAGTTCATGCAGAACACCACCTCTCATTACAATTTCTTTTTTAATGCCAACGAAAAAATAAAAGAAGTACTGGCCCGCGCCAAAGCATCCCACAAAGATGATTTTACCAAACTGCTTTCTTTCTACAACTATAGTTTTGAGGAAACAGGGCGGTATAAAAACGACCTGGATTCGGTCATCTATAAATCAACCGCCGGCATTTTACTGCACGATCTTCGCAGTAACTGGGTAGACAATTTTTACCTGCTGATGGGAAGAGCTTATTACCTCAAAAAAGATTTTGATTCAGCCTACCGCACTTTTCAATACCTCAATTACGCTTTCTCACCAAAAGAAAAGGATGGGTACGATAAGGTAATTGGCAGCAATTCCAATGAAGGCGGTACCGCTTTTTCCATCTCCACCAGTGAAAAGACCAATATTGCCAAAAAATTATTATCGAGACGGCCCAGTCGCAATGAGTCGCTGGTATGGCAAGTAAAGACCTATATTGCCAATGATGAACTGCCGGAAGCCGCCGGGCTGATACAAACCCTGAAATACGATCCTGTATTTCCCACGCGGCTGGAAAGCGATTTAAATGAATCGCAGGCCTGGTATTTTTATAAACAACAAGCCTGGGACAGTGCAGCTGTCTACCTGGAACAGGCACTGGGCAATGCCGATAATAAAGACGAGCTGGCCCGTTGGGAATACCTGATTGCGCAACTCTATGAAGCCACCCGCCACCACGACCTGGCACATGAATTTTACGGGCGCGTAGTTAAACACACCATCGATCCGGTAATGGAAGTATATGCAGTGCTGAATGGCATCCGCCAGAATGAAGGCTCTGATGAAAAAGCCATACAGGATGCCGTTGATGCACTGACAAAGATGGGGCGCAGGGATAAATACGTTATCTACCGGGATATCATTTATTATACCGCGGCACAGATAGAACTGGACCGCAAGCATGACTCTGCCGCCAAACGATTCCTCGAAAAAAGTATTTTTTACAGCATCGATAATCCCAAACAAAAAAGCCGGTCTTTCCTGGCCCTGGCCGATATCGATTTTGAACAACGCAATTTTATTGATGCAAAACGCTTTTACGACAGCACAGACATCAATACCATTGCCCCGGAAGACATTGAAGCATTTAAAGCCCGCAAAGCCGGGCTAACCGTTATTGCCGCACAGCAAATGGTGATTATGCGGCAGGACAGCCTGCAAAAAATTGCCGCCCTGCCGGAAGCCGAGCGTACGGCTTTTCTGAAAAAAATGCTAAAACAATTGCGCAAGCAGCAGGGGCTCAAAGAAGAGGATGCCAGCTTTGGAAACGCCAACCCGAATCTGGCCGGCAACAACAATAATGCGCCCGTTGATCTCTTTAATTCGGCTTCCGCAAAAACAGACTGGTATTTTGCCAATACCGCACTGAAGTCGAAGGGTTTTAACGACTTTAAAACCAAATGGGGTAACCGTCCCAATGCAGATAACTGGCAGCGGGCAGCGGCCGTTAAACAGGCATCGGCGGCAGCCAAAAACAATGCCGGCGATCCCAACCAGCCAGGCGCTGTTTCAGGCCCTGCCGCGGAGGAAAAGCCATTAAGCCTGGATGCATTGAAAGATAAACTGCCGCTGACCGCGGAAAAATTAAAAGTCTCCAATGATTCCATTCTGCAGGCGCGTTTTGCCATGGGCCGGGCCTTGCAGGATAACCTGGAAGAATATGCCGATGCCGTAGAAGTGTATGAGAAATTGCGCAGCCAGTTTCCCGGTTCACCGCTGGAAGAAAAAACCCTTTTCAATCTTTATTATTGCTACACTAAACTGGGCAATACACAAAAAGCAGCAGAAATAAAAGGCCTGATGGAAAGCAGGTTCGGCAATAGCAAACTGACCGCCATTATTGAGCACCCGGTTCCGGCCGACTCCGGCCGCAAACAGGAAGGTTCATTGGTATACGATTCTGTTTACAATCTTTTTATTGAAGGAAAATTTGAGGAAGCCCTGGGTAAAAAAAAGGTGGCCGACAGCTTATACGGAAAACATTACTGGAGCCCGCAATTATTGTATATTGAAGCAGTCTACCATGTGCACCAGCGCAATGATTCTGCGGCGAAGACGGTATTGAACAATATCAATATACTCTACCCCGGTACGCCCATGGCCGCCAAAGCAAAAACCATGATAGAGGTGCTAAGCAGGCGCAAGCAGATAGAAGATTACCTTACCAAATTACAGATAGAGCGCGTCAAAGACAATGATACCGCCGTGGCCACCCTAGAAAAGCCGGTAGCAAAGGCACAGGTGGGCACCCCCATGGTACAGGGAGCCGTTGTTAATAAAGTGCCGGTGAGAAAACTGATCACCGACAGCGCTCAAACGGCGAAAAATAAAACGGGTGCAGACAGTGCCGCCGCAAAAAAACCAGTTGTTCCGGTCCCCGGCAGCTTTGCAAATGCACCGGAACAGCCACATTATGCAGTGCTGGTAATGGATAAGGTGGATCCCGTATATGTAAGCGAAGCAAAGAATGCATTTAACCGTTACAATAAAGAAAAGTATTATAACCAGCAGATAGATATTACGCCAACACCTCTTACCGACGACATTCGTTTTGTTTTGATCGGTCCTTTCGACAATGCTGCAAAAGCGATTGAATACCTGGATAAAGTCCGACCCCTGGCCCCTACTGAAATCATTCCGTGGATGCCTGCAGCAAAATATTCTTTTATCGTTATTAACGCACACAACGAAGAAGTACTTCAGCAAAACAAAGATATTCCGGCCTATAAAAAATTCCTGGCACAGAATTTTAAAGATAGCTTTAAGTAACTGCGAGCGATTCGTTTTTTAGCCCTTTCAGAGAAAACCATTGCCGCCGGCACTAATCGTGCACAGTCGGCCATGCATAGCTTTTTCTCCGTATTTTTGAAATACTCATCAGTCATTTATGAAAAAATCAGTGCGTATTTTCTGGATCATTACCGGCGCAGGCACCGGATTATTTGTGCTTTTCCTGGTATTGCTCAATTTTGGCCTGTTTGGCAAAATGCCCTCGCTGGAAGAACTGGAAAACCCTTCTGTGCTGCAGGCCACGGAAATACTGGCAAACGACGGAACCCTGATGGGCAAATATTACCTGGACAATGGAAACCGGAGCTATGTTAAATACAACGATATTTCAAAACATGTTATAGATGCCCTGATCTCTACGGAAGATGTACGTTTCTACGATCATTCCGGTATTGACGGAAAGGGCGTGGTAAGGGCCATTGTGCATTTTGGAAACGATGGCGGCGCCAGCACCATTACGCAGCAGCTGGCCCTGAATATGTTCAACGAGCGTTCCAAGAACCGGTTTGTGCGCATTGTACAGAAACTGAAAGAATGGGTGATTGCTGTTAAACTGGAACGCAATTTTACCAAAGAAGAAATCATTGCCCTTTACCTGAACGTAGTTCCTTTTGGTGATAATGTATATGGCATCAGGAACGCCTCGCTGGCTTTCTTTTCAAAGGAACCCGACCGGCTGGATATTGATGAAGCCGCGGTACTGGTGGGCATGCTGAAAGGCAATTACCTCTACAACCCCCGTGTGCACCCGGTAGCGGCTTTTAACAGGCGTAACACGGTCATTGACCAGATGCTGAAAAACAAATGCTTTTCGGAAGCGGAAGCAAAAGCCCTCAAATTAAAACCCATCGCGCTCAAATACCAGAAGCAGGATGAGAATGCTGGCCTGGCGCCTTATTTCCGCGAACAGTTGAGGGGCGATGTAAAAAGCTGGTGCAAAACGCATATTAACCCCGCTACCAATAAACCCTATGATATTTACCGTGACGGACTGAAGATTTATACTACCATTAACCCGCGCATGCAGCTGTACGCGGAAGAAGCGGTGGCCACCCATATGCCTACCCTGCAAAAAGTATTGAACGCACAGGCTTCGCTCAAAACAGGCAAGATCTGGAAAGAGCATGAAAACATATTGCAGGCAGCGATGAAGAACAGCGATCGCTGGCGGAATTTAAAGGAAGACGGGATGAGCGAGGCCGATATTAAAAAAACATTCTATGTAAAAACGGAAATGAAAATTTTTGCGTGGAATGCCCAGCGTGAGAAAGATACACTCATGACGCCCTATGATTCCATCAAGTACAACCAGCAGATGCTGCAAACTTCTTTCATGGTAATGGACCCCTTTACGGGCGAAATAAAAGCCTGGGTGGGTGGCATTGATTTCAAAACCTATAAATTCGACCATGTTAATATAGATACCAAGCGCCAGGTAGGCTCTTCTATAAAGCCGTTCCTGTACTGCGAGGCCATTGAAGAGGCAGGCTTTACACCTGAAACGCCTGTAGAAAACCAGGCCCAGGACTTTCCGGGTTTTGGATTGGTGCCGGCAAAAGGTCTTTGTGGAAAATTACCGCCCGTGGTAACCATGTCTACAGCCTTAACCTGGTCGCTCAATTGCGCCTCCGCCTACATCATCAAACAGGTCACCCCCCAACGTTTTTCAAACTTTCTGAAACAAATCAATATCCCTACCAAGGTAGAACCCTACCCTTCCATGGCGCTGGGTGCCTGCGATCTTTCTATGTTTGAAATGTTGTCCGGCTATACCATGTTTCCAAACAGGGGCATGAATACCAAGCCGATTTATATGACGCGCATTGAAGATAAGAACGGCAATGTACTGGAAAGCTTCCGCACCGAAATAAAACAGGTGATCAGTGAACAGGCCGCCTATACCATGGCGCGGATGATGCAGGGCCCCGTTGATTTTGGAACAGCCATCGGATTGCGCAACCGGATTGGCGCAACCGAGATGGGAGGTAAAACCGGAACCACCAACGACAATGCCGATGCCTGGTTCATGGGCTATACACCACAGTTACTGGCAGGCACCTGGATCGGCTGTGATGCGCGTTTTATACGCCTGGAAAGTAAACTGGGATATGGCGGTACGGCGGCATTGCCTATCTGGGAATATTTCTTTAAAAAAGTATATGCAGATAAAACGCTCGGTATTGAAAAAGACAGGCGGTTTCAGGCGCCTGAAAACATGAACAACCAACCCGCCCAGGATTATGAAAGCCCGATTGACAAAACCTTGCAACCGGACGAAGGCCAGGGCAATAACCCCAACGATTATATCAACTTTGATAAAGACACCAACCATGTACCGGTGGAGTCTAAACTAACACCCGATGAAAAAAAGATATTAAACGAGGCCGACAATCCCGCGAAAAAAGAAGACGATAAATCAAAAGACGCCACTACCCCCGAAGAAAAAAAGAAGAAAGGCTTTTTTGGCCGCTTATTCGGAAAAAAAGATAAAAAGGAATAGCATATATCTTTCCTTATCATCCATACCGTATTGTTTAAGGTGTCCGGATATTCGTCCTGGAAGCTAATTTCAATGATGCTTTTTTTTGATCGGTAATATATCTGATCTCCGTATTGATTTCGGTGCTATCACATGGGAGCTTACCCCCTCCATAAAAAATGATATACAGCAGTCGAAAAACGTTACCTGTCTGGGTGCTTATTCGACAGCAGGTTGTCATCAATTCCGTTCCGTCCATTTTATTGGCTATATTCGGATGACAGGGTACCCATTTTGCATCCCCAAAAAGTCTTTCTTGCAGAACAAACAGCGCATCCTTTCTATTGATGTCTTTCGGGGCATCACCATTTTTGTAATGGTATTTGTAAATGACCTGGCCGGCACACCGGGTGTTCCCGCCTGGATGGGGCATATGCCGGCCGATGCGGATGCCATGAGTTTTGTAGATGTAGTTTTTCCTGCCTTCCTCTTTATTGTAGGCATGTCCATTCCTTTTGCATTGAAGAACCGGCTGCAGAAAGCTGCTAGCTGCTGGCAACTGCAGGCGCATATTGCCTGGCGGGTACTGGGCCTTTTAACACTTGGGTTCTTTATGGTAAATGGCGAAGACAGCTACAATGCAGCCGCCAGCGGCCTGCCCCTGCATGCCTGGTTATTGCTTTTTTACGCAGCTGCCATCGTTACCTGGGGCGTTTATTCTTTCAGGAATGCGCGTTGGGCGCATCTATGCCGGCTGCTGGGCATCGCGGGCCTGCTGGCACTTGCACTGGTCTACCGTGCTGAAGATGGTAAAACCGGTATGCGCCCTCATTGGTGGGGCATACTGGGCCTCATTGGATGGGCCTACCTCTATGCCTGCCTCTTTTACCAGTTACTTAAAGGCCATTTACCGGCATTGCTGCTCAGCATTGCTTTTTGTACGGCATTTTATATGGTAGCCAAATTACCCATTGTTCAAAACAGCGATGGATTTGGCTGGATGAATGCCCAGGCTGGCAATGCTGCCCATACTTCTGTGGTGCTTTGTGGTATCGTTTTGTCGCAGATTTTTTTCGGTGCCGGTGCATCCAGCGCCCGCAAGTGCTTTCTGCAGGCATTTGTATTCCTGCTGGCATTGCTGGTAGCCGGTTACCTGATACGACCGCATTATAAAATATCAAAGATCTACGCAACGCCCACCTGGTGCCTGTACAGCGCAGGCGCCTGCTGTATTGTTTTCGGCGGATTGTACTGGCTTATCGACCTAAAAGGAAAAGTCCGGTGGACCCGTTTCTTTCAGCCCGCGGCCACCAATCCCCTGTTAACCTATATTATACCGGGCATTGTGTTCTCGGCCTGTTCGCTGGGCCACATCAGTCTCTTCCCCGCAAACTTTCGGTTCGGTATCACCGGTATACTGTATTCACTCTTTTTTGCTGTGCTGGTGATGTACCTCGCCAAAGGACTTACTAAACTAAAGATCCGGATGCAATTGTAAAGTGCCGCTTACACGGGGCCCTCTCCTGCAGGAGCACCCTGTTTTCAACGCAAATTTCCAACCGGCGCCTTTTTCCTGCCATTCATCGAAAGCTTTTCCCAGCCGGCCATCTTTTACCGGGGCTGGTCGAAAATAGGGTATCAGCAACAGTTTGTGGCTTGACAATGAAAAGATCCCGGACTACATTTGTACCAGTAGTTTCTTATAAAGGAAACACTTATCCATCCAAACTCCTTTTCGAATTACCAGTCCAATCATCCCTGTTTATCCTGTATTCTCTGAGGCACTGTGCCCCCTTTCTATTTTAAAAACTAAAAACGATCCGATGAAAAGAACTGTACCCTTTTTGAAAACATGGCTGGTGATTGGATGGATGGCTGCAGGCTTCGGTGTGCAGGCGCAAAAATCCCTTAAATCGATTCTAATCAATCATGGCTCTTCTTCCTGCGGCAGCACGGCAGCGGAACAACAGCTTTTTACGGGCATACTCAGCGGTCTGCCTTCTATTCTGACAAGTTGTAACAACGGCATTCCGTTCTACAATGCATTTACTGCTTACAATCCCAAAGACAAAAAAATCTATTTTGCAGACATCAGTGATGGCAACAGCACTAAAATGTATGCAATGGATTATAACCTCACCGGTGTTATTTCCTGTTTGCCTGCGCTGGCGCCTACGTATACGTACAATTATGGCATCAACCAGCTTTGTTTTGACCAGGATGGCAATAACCTGGTGATCTATAATTATGATGCCGGCACGGCAAAAGCGGCGGTAAAAAGGATCGATGTGGCTTCCGGCATAGACGTTCCGGGAACAAGCAAGCAACTTAATTTTCCGGCTGGCAATGCGCCCAACTCACTGGCCTGGGGCGATATGGTTTTTATGCCCAATGGCAGGGTGTTCATGAGTTTCGGCAATACGCCCTCCAAATTATACGAGATGATCAATTTCGATGGACCTGGCGATGCAACAGCGGTATTCCTGACGGATATTCCCCACCCCTGCTTCAGCATCGGTTATGTAGATGGCAACCTGCTGGTGGCTGGCTCAGACGGATCGGGTTGTTATTATTATACCTGGGATATCAATAGCAATGCACTCAGCGACAGCAAAGTGTTTCCGATGGGTAAGTCAACTGCCGACATGACCCATATGAACGTAGGCGTTGGCGCTGCCGAAGAATTGATTGGTGGCAGTGTTATTAATAGTAATACCGCCGATATCATTTATCACGTGGTACTGAAAAACAAAGGCAATATAGACATTGCCAATGTTCAGCTAAAAAATAAACTCACCGATGCATTTGGCCTGGGCAATATTTCCAACGTTCACCTCAGTTTTGTAAGCAACCCGGCCGGGCTGGTGCTGAACCCCTTATACGACGGTGTTCTCTTTACAGACATGTTACTGCCCGGACAGACCATTTCAAACTATCCCGTCTCAACCGACTCGGCAGTGATCCGCATCCAGTTGCGGGCTACCAACCTTATTATGAACAAGACTTATTACAGCTCGTCCATTACAAGTGGCCAGGCAGGTGCCGGACTGAATATCCTGAGCGTGATTGACTCTTCCAACAATGGGGGCGCCAATATGATCGATGTTGACTTCAACGGCGTATCAGACGATGTGAATGAAGGCATTCCTACCCCATTTATGTATAACTTGTTGCTGCCCCTTGCACAACTGGGCTTCACCGCTACGCTGCAACAGGAAAAAGTACAGCTGGGCTGGAATGCTGGCAATGAAACAAATTTACAGGGCTATGTAGCAGAGCGCAGCACAGATGGTGTTAATTTTACGACTGTTGCCAGTGCAGCCGCCAAGAACAGCACGCAGGCGTCTTATGCTGCCACGGACAATATTGAAAAAATAGCCGCCGACCAGCTGTACTACCGGTTAAAGGTAACCGATAATACCGGTAAGTATTCTTATAGCAATACCATCATGGTACGGTTAAACCCCAGCAAACAGGTATTGAGTGCGTGGCCGAATCCTTTCACCAGCCAGGTAACCTTACAGATAGCTTCGGCGGTAAAAAGTACGGCTACTATTAACCTGTTCGACGGTACCGGTAAACTGGTAAAACACCAGGATAATATTGTACAGGCAGGCACCAGTTTTGTTACAGTAGACAACCTGCAGGTACTTGCCAAAGGTGTTTATTATCTTGAAGTGGTAAACGGAGACAAAAAAACGCAAACGAAGATCATCAAATAGGTTGTTTATGAAAATTTGACCAGGGGGTTGAAATAAAAGCAGCCGGTTCCCTGAACCAGCCGTCTTAAGCAGGAAGTTTCAATGATATTTCATTGGAACTTTTTGCATGCAACAGGGTACTGCTGTCATGTTACGAATGCGCACTTATTTTTTTGTTAGTTGAAACGAGAAGCGATCATCAAATACGGCATCTCGTTTTCGACAAAATCGACATCAGCGGCCTTTGAGATGCCTCGCTTTTAGCAACAACTATTTTATTTTACGGGCGTTGCTGAATCTTCGATTTAGCAACAAATAGTATATTTTTTCACGGGTGTTGCTGAATCTTCGATTTAGCAACAATTATTTTATTTTACGGGCGTTGCTGAACCTTCGGTTTGCGTCTGCTTTATTCTGCAGCTGAATAATGTGTCGGCTGAAACACTCGACAATGCTGAATTATCTCCTCAAAGCAAAACGCAGCATCGAAAAGGTTGCGAGCGCCCGGCCGGCCCGAGGCCATCTATTGAAGTTCAACCGGACAATAGTTACCCGAAAATCAACCTATTATTTTTTAAAAAAAGTGGCGGCGGCAGTAATATGATCGGTATTGATATAATCCACGCCCAGGGCCACAAAACCTTTCCAGCTGCTGATCATATCAGGTGCATTCCAGAACCTTACTTTTTTGCCCTGCTGGTGGGCCCTGGCAATCATCTCTTCAAGCAATTTTTTTTCGTTTGCCGGAAGGCTGTCGATGCCATTCCAGCGGGAGAGGGCCCTGAAATTATCGCTTAGCATTTCAATTTTAGCCATGGCCGATGGCGGATAGCTGGCGCGCAATTCTCCGTCGAACCAGACATAGGCCGGGTAGTTGGCAAATCCGGCTATCGGCGGACGGTTACCGGAAATCACTATTTTAAGCGCTTTGCAATGAATGATCTGCGGGTAGGCCTGCAGTTTCTCTACCAGTTTGCCCAGGGTAGCTGTTGAATCCGCTTTTACATCTACCAGCAATTGCAGCATCTTGGAATGGTCTGCATAAGGATAGCCGTCATTCTTTTTTATGCATTCCTGCAGTGGCTGTAAATACAGAGAATCGAGGGTGCGGCCAAGGGTTCGCTGTATAGTGTCGTGGGCAACAATTAAATTGTTATGGTATAAAAAAATATCCGCTTCTATGGATCCGAAACCCTGGTTGTAGGCTTCCCAGTAAGGAAAGGGCTTTTCATAGTCGTTGTGAGAATGAAGATTGGCTGTGCTGTAAACCTGGGGCTGGGCAGCTGTTTTCAAACCTAACATGATCAGCAAAAAAAAGATTGGCTTATTCATACCTGTTTCGGATTTATGGGGGCAGCAGCCGGTGAGGCAAGCCTTTGCGTAAGCCTTTTCACCGACGAGCCGGCTTTTTTCTTCTGCAATATATTATTTCTTTGTTCCGGCGCATTTAAATTTATGGTTATCTCTTTCCGCACCCAGGCAACCGGGAAGCCTATACCCGTTTGTACAATGATTATTACAGCCGGCTGAATGACCATGGCTATAAATTTACCCGCAACAACTAAGCATCCGCTGATCCAATGCGGGGCATCTTTACCTTTATGGCAATGGCCATGAAAATGAATTCGAAAAAATATACAGCGTTTTTGCTCCTGTTTGCCCTGCTGCATATCCTGGGCACAGGGCTGCAGGCCCAGGTCTACGTTGTAAAGAAAATACCAGGCGGCTCCCTGCACGTGAATGGTCAGTCCATTGAAAGGATATGGAAAAAAGCAAACCTGCTGACTTCCTTTTCCTATCCCTGGGATAGTGCGCAGGCGCCTGCTACTCGTTTTACTGCATTGCACGACAACCACTGGCTTTATTGCCTGTACGTAGTAGCGGATGATTCAGTAAATGTGTACAGCATTACAAATGAAAAAATAGAGATCGGCGCATCCGACCGTGTAGAGATTTTTTTTAAACAGAACGATCAAATGTCGCCTTACTATTGCCTGGAGCTGGATGCCGCAGGCCGGATACTGGATTATTCCGCTGCATATTACCGCCAGATGGATTATACCTGGCAATGGCCAAAAGACCAATTGTCAGTAAAAGCTTCCCGCACAAAAAACGGGTACCTGGTGGAAACAGCGATCAGTCTTACTTCTTTAAAAGAATTGGGATTGTTAACCGGCAACCGTTTACAAGTGGGGCTGTTCAGGGCAGAGTGTACCGGTATAAAAGATGGAAAGGCGGATTTAAAATGGATCAGCTGGATCAATCCGCGGGTGGCTGTGCCAGACTTTCATATTCCCGCTGCATTCGGAACTTTCCTGCTTAAATAAATATTTCTTTTTTAACAGTTGTCGTTGCGTATGGGTATATCATCATCCTCTGTTGATGTTGTTGAAAATAATGGCAATAAAAGAACCGTTCTGTTTTTACCTGTCGGCTGCCTGGGCAAACAGGGGCTTGCTGACCGCCAACGCCTAAAATTAAATGTGGCTGTTTCGGGCATGCAGGGTAATTTTAACGCCGTTGTTCAGCATCCTTACATACTATTTACATCATTCAAATAAAGCAAATGGAAAACCTGACAGCTGATCAAAGATTTGAGCAAACGGGGCTGAGCCTGCCCCCTGCCCCTGCGCCGTTGGGCGTTTACAAACCCTGTTTGGTAGACGGCAAATACCTGTACCTGTCTGGGCACGGTCCGGTGCAAAACGACAAAAGCCTGATCGTTGGCCGTATTGGCAGCGAACTGGATATGGAACAGGGTAAACTGGCCGCCAGGCAGGTAGGCCTTACCATGCTGTCTACCATTTACAGCAACCTGGGCTCCTTTAACAAAGTAAAAAGGGTGATGAAAGTCTTGGGAATGGTAAATTGCATAGCCAGTTTTGAAAAGCATCCGTATATCATTAACGGTTGCAGTGAACTATTTGCTGCGGTATGGGGAACCGATAATGGAGTTGGCGTAAGAAGCGCCGTGGGTTTCGGTTCACTGCCCGACAATATTCCGGTTGAAATTGAAGCCCTCTTTGAACTGCATGATCTTCTTCTGCACTAATAAAACAAAAGCATGTTTATTGTTGATGCCCATCTTGATCTTAGCATGAATGCACTGGAATGGAACCGGGATCTCACCCAATCTGTACACGGCATCCGGGAACGCGAAAATGGACTAACGGACAAGCCAGACCGCGGCAAAGGCACTGTATCGCTGCCGGCTTTGCGGCAAGGACGGATAGGCCTGGTGATTGCCACGCAGATTGCGAGGTGGGTAGCCCCCGGTAACAACCTGCGCGGCTGGCATTCGCCCCAGCAGGCCTGGGCGCAAACACAGGGGCAGCTGGCCTGGTACAAGGCAATGGAAGCAGCCGGCGAAATGCAGCAGGTAAATAACCTGGCCACCCTTGAAAAACAGCTTGATTTGTGGAACAACGGACAACCCGATGACAAAAAACCGGTGGGTTATATATTAAGCCTCGAAGGTGCGGACTCGCTGATCACCGTTGACTACCTGGAAACAGCCTGGCAATATGGCCTGCGTGCACTGGGACCCGCGCACTACGGACCAGGCCGTTATGCGAACGGAACCGATGCCACTGGTAAAATGAATGAAAACGGGTTGGCGCTTTTACAAAAAATGGAAGCGTTAAACATCATCCTCGATGCTACACATTTATGCGATGATGCCTTCTGGCAGGCCATGGATCAATTTAACGGACCTGTGTGGGCCAGTCATAATAATTGCAGGGCTCTGGTCAATCATAACCGGCAGTTCAGTGATGAGCAATTAAAGACCCTGATAGCAAAAGGAGCCGTTATCGGCTGTGCGCTGGATGCCTGGATGATGGTGCCGGGCTGGAAACGCGGCATATCCACACCTGAAAATACGGGCTGCAACCTGTCAACACTGATAAACCATATGGATCATATTTGCCAGTTGGCCGGCAACAGCCTGCATGTAGGCATCGGCACCGATCTGGATGGCGCCTTTGGCAAAGAACAATGCCCCTACGACCTGGATACCATTGCAGATATGCAGCAAATGGTGTCATTACTGGGCACTCGGGGTTATGCCCCGCCGGATATTGAAAACATACTGCATGGAAACTTTATTCGCTTTTTAAAAGCGGCTTGGAAAAATTTGTAAGTGCAAAAAGTTCGTTGGTTCCTTAATGCCTTTATCGTTGCCGCAAAAACGACGGACGAACGAGCAACCCAACTTTTCCGGACCAACGAACTGATGAAGTGCCGGGTTAGCTGGAGGGTTTCATTATTTCAGGGTTCATTTCTTTTACCTCAACAGATTGCTCCTGTGTAACAACGGCTGCCATTTCTTTCAATTCTTCTTCCTGCTGGGAGGTACTGCTGTACAGGATATAAAAAACTAATTCGTTGGAACCCAGGTTTTCGCCATTACTTCCGGCAAGGCTGCTATTGTGAATAAGAATATCTTTATGGGCCTGCAACCACTCATTAACAGCCTGCTGTAAGAGAACCGGTTGTTCGGCATTGAATAATTTTATTTTATACATGGCTAATCATTGAATGAAAGACTCTCTATCCATTTCCTGATATCCTGTTTTGAACGGTTCATTTTACCGGCCAGCCTTTCCAATAGTTCGTCTTCTTTGCCCTCTTCATACTGTAAATCATCGTCCGTCAATTGCCGTTCATGCTCCATTAATTTTTCCTTCACCTCGCTCCATGGTTTTTCCAGTTGTAAATGCATATCTTTTATTTAGGATGATAAAAACTAAACCGATATGCAACAAGCTGATAATTTCATGCCATAAATAACGGCTTCCGCTGCTGATTTTTTTCTACAGATCCCATTGCTCAAAGCCTATAACACTTATCTTCAACAGCGCAATTTATTTTTACTTCCTATATTTTACCACCTATGCGTTGGAAACCGGCAAAAATAATGGTATGCCTGCATTTTCTTTGCCTGGCCATGGCAGCACAGCCGCGGTTCCATGTAATTGCGCTGGCCGAGAACGGCGGTCACCATATTGCCTATTCCAAAGCAGCCCGGATCTGGCTGAACAAACTGGCGGCAGACAGCAATTTTACCATACAGTATATCGACAATACCAGCAGCATCAATGATTCCATGTTATCCCATTACCAGTTATTCATTCAGTTGGATTATCCGCCTTATGGATGGACGGCTGCTGCCGTAGCGGCTTTTCAAAAATACATGGAAGAAGGAAGGGGTGGATGGATTGGCTTCCATCATGCCAGCCTGCTGGGCGAATTTGATGGCTACCCGATGTGGCAATGGTTTTCCACGTTTATGGGCGGCATTCGGTATGAAAATTATATTGCAGGTTTTGTATCAGGAAAAGTAATGGTTGAAGACAGCCTGCATCCCTGTGTGAAAAACATACCTCGATCATTCGTTATTGAAAAAGATGAGTTCTATACGTACAACAAAAGTCCAAGGCCCTATGTGCATGTTATTGCCAGCGTAGATGAATCGACCTATTTACCTGCTTCGGATATTAAGATGGGAGATCACCCGGTTATCTGGACCAATGAAAAATATGCCGCCCGCAACCTGTATATCTTTATGGGGCATTCGCCGGAACTGTTCAGCAATACCGCTTATACCCGTCTTTTCAGCAATGCCATTTTCTGGGCCGGAGGAGCAAAGCCTTAAAGTATTACCGTGAGCTGCCAGCACTCATCATTGGGTTTTCGAAACTGGCGGCTCATGGCAGGCTGTTAGCAGCCGCCGCTTTCTTCTTGATATGCTGGTCAATCATGTACATCAAACCGATGGCCACCAGCATACTGCCGGCTACCACATAGCCCAACCGCTCATAATGCAGCACCGGCCCCGCTTTGCTTTGCACGACGAGCAGGCCCGCAATATAAGTGGCAATGCCGCCGGCAAATTGTTGCGTGGAGGCATTGATGCTCATGAAAGCACCGCGATCTTTCGGCTCGGGGATGGCGGTCATTAATGCACCTGCCGATATCATACGGGAAGAGATACCAACAAATAAAACAATATTAATAAGTATCAGCATCCACAGCGGCGTAAGGCCCAGGTGGGTATACAGCAACACCATCAGGATGCTGATAAAGGAGCCTATAACAAACATCTTGTATTTGCCGATTTTATCGCTGGCCTTACCCAGCAGCGGACCGGTAAAAATCGTACACAGACCGGTAGCAAGGTAGACAATCGTTAAATCTTTGTATGCAATACCCAGGTTGTTGGTACTGAAAGTGCTGCCGAAAGGCATCAGCATATAACCACCGGTGGTCAGCAGCGTGGTGGCCAGGAAAGCGCGCAAATGACTTGGACGCAAAAGTGTTGTGAATAAATGCGTAAACGGATCCCGGTCTGCGTTCAGGCCCAGGTGTGCATTTACCGGTTTCATGTATATAAGAATGATGATGCCAACCGGAATGCCTACGCCGGCGATCATCCAGAAAGGTGCATGCCAGCTAAAAGTAGCAGAAAGATACACGCCGATTGGCAAACCCAGCACCTGGCTGGCGGCAAAAGCCATTTGTACATAGCCCATTACACGGCCGCGTACTTCCATCCTGAACAGATCCGTAATAATAGCTACGCTGATAGAACCTACTACCCCGCCGAATATGCCGGTTACGATACGAGCTCCCAGCAAAAATGGGTAGGTGGGTGCAACCGCACACAAGACGGTGCCCACCATAAAACCTGCGTAGAAAAACAGGAGTAGTTTTTTACGGTCGAACCGGTCGGCAAATCCTGCGGTAAGCAAACTGGAGGCGCCCGCGCTAAAAGCATACGCGGAAACCACCAGCCCGAACTGAACGGTGGTAATATGAAAAGCAGGCAATAATATGGTACCCAGCGGCGAAAGCACCATAAAATCGAGTATGATGGTAAACGTTAGTAAGGCCAGTACGGCGATAACAAATACCTGGTAAGAAGTAAATAATTTCTCTTTTACCGGTAAGGCAGTTGGTTGGTTTGGTTCCATGGTTATTTTTTTAACCGGCCAGCTCTTCGCAATGAAAGCCTGCCGACCGGATGATTTGAACCGCTTCTGCTATTTCCATACCCGGCGATTCAATGCGCAGCACTTTGTCTACATCCTGTAAGTCAATATTCCAGTTGGCAATACTGTTAAGGCTGTTGAGCAAAGGCGCCACTGCCTTCACCTGTTTTTTAAAGCGGATATTTGTTTTTAATATTAATACTTCCATAACGTAAATAATAAGCCTGTCTGTTTTACGGCGTCAGCGCTTTTACTACCAGCCGCAGGGCCTCGTTCAGGGTCTTATCTGTGAGGGTAAATGCGCGGCCGGACATGTTATGCCCTTCCTGGTGAAATTTAATCAGGTTATACAATGGCGCAAAGGCAATCGACCAGTATACTTCTACCTGTACTTTTACCAGCTCGTTCCGCCGGATGGCATTGGCAACAAAAGTCTTCATGGCCGTTTTAAAGGAAGCGAACATCGCTTCCAGTGCTTTTTCGTGCATGGGCGAATGGCGCAATTGTTCCAGGAACTGCATCTGTTCGGGGTATTTCAGGCAATACCTGGCACGGTTCAGCCATTGTACCCGCAGCCCTTCACTGAAAGACATGGAAGGATCAAAATTTTTCAGCGTTGCCGCCGTCATGGCTTCAAAAGACTCGTTGTACAATTGCACGATCAGGTCTTCCCTGTCTTTGTAATAAATATACAGGGTGGCAGGCGATACCCCTGCGGCCTTTGCCAGTTTCTGCATGCTAAACCCATCGAACCCCTGCTGCACAAACATCGCAACGGCTTTCTGGCGGATGGCCTGCATTTTGTTTTCATCACGCACTCTCATCGGGTACAAATATAAATGAATGTTCATTCATTTAAAGAGGAGGCAGAAAATAGTTTTCCACAAAAATAGCTGAGGCCTGCTATGATGGCAGCTATTGAAAAAATCAACCGTCAGTCAGCAGCCATTATTACCAGAATGCGGTATACAAGGCGGCCAGTACCCCCAGTATCAGCACCGATCCGGCAATAAAAGAGGGAGAACAACGGAACAGGCTGGCATCCACATCGATGATCTTTTTGGCATTTTTTGTTTTGGGATCCAGGAGGCTGATAATAACCATCACCGCAACAATAACCAGAAATACAATGGTCATGCGGTCAAGAAAGGGATAATCAGGGAACCGGCCGCCTGTCCATTCCGGTAGTTTTTTCAATAGAAAAGAAAGGGCAAAAGTAAGGATGGATGCGGTTAATGCAGCCGCCGAACTGGTCCGCTTCCAGAAAATACCCAATAGAAAAATGGCGAGCACGCCGGGAGAAATAAATCCTACATATTCCTGTATGAACTGGTAAGCCTGGTCGAGCGAGCTTAATGCCGGTGCAATCAGGCTGGCGATGAGCATGCTTACTACTACCGTCCAGCGGCCTATCCTTATCAGCTTTTGTTCGCTGGCATTCTTGTTAAAAAAAGGCTTGTAAATATCCAGCGAGAAAATGGTGGATATGCTATTGGCCTTGCCGGCCAGTGAAGCAATGATGGCCGCCACCAGCGCGGCAAAAGCCAATCCTTTCATACCTTCCGGCAATAGGTTCAGTAAAGTTGGATAAGCATGATCCGGTTTGATGGCACCGGTAGCATCCGTTAAAGAAGATTTGAACAGGCCGCCATTGTATAAAACATAGGCCGCAATACCCGGAAACACTGCAATGACCGGTATCAGCAGTTTTAAAAAGCCGGCAAAAAGAATACCGTTCCGACCCGTTTTTAGATCCGCTCCCAGCGCCCTTTGTATGATGTACTGGTTGCAGCCCCAGTAATTCAGGTTATTGATCCACATACCGCCAATGAGCACAGAAAGCCCTGGTAACTCTTTGTAATAAGGATTTGATTTATTAAAAATCATGTGAAAATGAGAAGGTGCTTTCTCTTTCAGCAACAGCAATCCTTTAAACGCGTCCTTGCCAAAACCAAAATGACCTGATACCATGGTCAATGCAAGATAAGTGGTGGTAAGGCCGCCCAGTATCAGCACAAATACCTGCACCACATCGGTATACCCAATTACTTTCATGCCACCCAGCGTTACAATAACGGCAAACACGGCCAGCGCCGCCACACAATAGGCAAAAGGTATCTGCGACACAGATGAGATGGCCAATGCGCCGAGGTAAATGATAGAAGTGAGGTTTACAAAAACATAGACCAGCAACCAGAAAATAGCCATTACCGTACTACCCGTACTATTGTACCGCTTCAACAGAAACTGCGGCATGGTATATATCTTGTTTTTCAAATATACGGGCAACAGGAATACAGCTACCACAATGAGGGTCGCCGCACCCATCCATTCGTAAGTAGAAATGGCCAGCCCCAATGCAAAGCCGGAACCGGACATGCCAATAAAATGTTCTGCGGAAATATTGGAAGCAATCAGGGAAGCGCCAATGGCCCACCAGGTGAGCGATCCCTCTGCCAGGAAAAAATCCTTTGCTCCCTGCTGTTTCGACTTTTTCCGGTTATAGATATAATAACCATAGAAGGATATGAGCACAAAATAAATCGCGAATATAACGTAGTCTCCGGTTTTGAGCTGGTTCATACAGGCAAGAAGGTTAGTTGGTACTGACCGGAATATACGACTGTTTCTTTAGATGGCTGAAGTCTGGTATAAAGATGGCTGATTTTTGAAATCTATACCCCATCAGCCATCGCTACATTATGCATCCGCCATTCTCTTAAAACGTACTTCCGTCCCTGACTTTTACTTTTTTCTTACCGGTATTTTTCTTTTCAAAATCAAGCACTTCTTTGGGCTTGGCCCTGGCGGCAGCGGCACTGTCTGAAACCGGTTTTTTTGTGGTGGCGGCAGCCTTGCTATCGCTCTGGTCTAATTTCCCCAGTGTCCAGGTTTCTGTTTTTGTAATAAAGCCGGTGGCAGGGTCATAATATTTCCAGGAACCGTTTTTAAGGGAGGCCCCTTCATTTTTGATCACCACTTTTGTATAGTGATCGGGCCGCATTACGTCTTCCACATCAACGGTATCGTATGCTTTATCAGGATTAAATGCCCGCCAGCTTTCTTCCTTTACCAGGTCGCCGTTCAGGTTAAAGTACTGGCTGGCGCCATCCTTAAAACCCCAGTGGTAATTCTCTACTGCAAACTGGTCGCCTACCAGGGTGAATTTCCGCCAGCTGCCTTCTTTCCGATCGTCAATATAGATCCCCTCTTCTTCGTAACCAGGCTCTCCCCTTACTTCATCTATGCGGACCACCCATTTGCCCTGCTTTTTTCCGCCCTTATCAATCCCGTTCAGGGTGTCGCCTTTAACCCCGATGGTATATTCTTTCAACTGGGCCTGGGCCAGCACGGTGGTAAACAAGCCTATAAAAAAAAGTATGCGCATAAGATCATTTTTAGCAACTGTTGCCGGTAGGTAATAAACGAAGGCCGGGCTTTTTCATTGTTTCCAAAACTGTAAAGCTAAGAGAACAAGGAGAAAAACAGCTGCAACAACCCCGGTTGGCGCTGTGCGTTGTAGTTGCTGTCGCCCGCTCTTTTTCTCCTTGTTCTCTTAGCCCTCCTTTAATAATAATTTAATTTACGCGTAAAAACCTGCTAATCATCTATTATTAGGCAAAAGCCAATAGCTTTAACTGCTATTTAACCAGTTTTATGCAGAAATTGCAGCAGACTTTATTTTATGCTTATGACTTTAAAATGCCTGTTGCTTAAGGATGCTACGGAAAGCAATCGCCAGCTGACCGGGTTTATAGAAAAAACGGGCACCCTTACGCTTGAAGCAACCACTTCATCTGTAAAAGAAACCGTGCAATTGATCAATACGGCCACCCCCGATATTATTTTTCTGCACGCGCGGCAATATTTACAGGTTAAAAATGATATGGCAGAAAAGGAAAAAGCACCGGTATTTATCTGCACTACGCCGGAAGAAGACAACCATACCATCAACCCGGCCTATACCAACCTGGCCATTAACGGCACCCCCCTGTCTTATACGGTTTTCCTCGACGCAGTAAACCGGGCCATATTGCAGATACTGGGTACCCGTTCAGAGAACAATCACCGGGATGAGAAATATTTTTTCATTAAATCAGAGTACCGTATCCTGAAAGTCAATTACGACGATATTATTTTTTGCGAAGGATTGAAAGATTATACACAGGTATATACCAGTAAAAAAAGCAAGCCGATCATCACCCTGCAAAATCTGAAAACATTTTCAGAACGCCTGCCGGCTAAAAATTTTGTCCGCATTCACCGTTCCTATATTGTCTCCCTTAATTATATTGAAAGCATTACCAAGAAAGAGGTAGAAATTGCGGATAAGATATTGCCCATCGGCAATAGCTACCGCAATAACCTGCTTGATATCGTGAAACGCAATTCCTGACGCGTAGTGGCTCAATACATCCAGTTGCTGTTTATACCATACAAACGCATTTTGTGCAATGGATCCTGTTGTCAACGAATGTGGAAAGACAACGAAGCAGCAGGTTCAGTAGTGGATATGCGCCTCTTTTACATCCTGTAAAGTAACCACCGGTTTCTGGCCTTGTTTTATTTTGTTAACCACCTGGTTCCCGATCTGCAGGGCCTCGGTTTCGGTCACAAATTGTTTATAGCTATTGATGGCGGGTATGCAATCCTGGTGAATATATACAGTGTCATTTACCAGCACTTCGTACCCCCAGCCTGCTGGAAGCCGGATGGTACGTAAAGCAACAGGCAGCCGTTCATTGCTGCCTGTTGCCGATTTTTTTTTTGCGATGATGATGGCGCTTCCGGATAGCAACATGGCAATGGCCACTGCTATCAGTATAAAATCTCTTCTTTTAGTCGTTTGCATTATACACCTGCGTAGGGAAAAATTCTTTGAAATCATCGAAGCGGTAAGTACTGTTGCGGCCGGTACCCACAAAACCATGACCTTTCACCGTAAAGCTGAGGGCGCCGGTTCTTTCCAGTCCTTCCCAATCGGTCTTTTGTGCCCAGGTATCGCTGGAGAAATTATATTCCCATACGCTTTTGGTAATGCCAGGGGCTTCACCGGTGCAGACATAGGCATAATCGCCCAATACAAAAGCCGTTGCATTGTTGCGAACAATGGCGTATAAATCGTCATAGGTGTCCGTGCTTACATTGCTGATGAATCTTTTTTCCGTCCATTTGTCAGTAGGGGGATCGTATACCCAAAGGTCATTTACGGTTTGCCCGTTATTGATACCGGTGGTTACATAACCCTGGTTTTTATATACAAATGCAACGGCCTGCTCGCGCTTGGACCCGCCGAGGCTCACCCGCTGCGTCCAGGTGTCAGATGCGGGATCGTACATCCAGAAATCTTTCAAATCGTTACCATCGTTACCGGTGGTAATATATCCTTTATCAAGAATACCAAAACCAACTGCGTCAATGCGGGCAGATCCGCCAAAATCGGCTTTTTTGGTCCAGGCGTTCAGTGCAGGATTGTATTCATACGTATCTTTTAATTTGATCAGGCCATTGTACCCGGTGCTGATATACCCCTTGGTAGTGGTGGCAAAACCAACGGCCGAACTACGTGCATCGCTGGGAAAATTTGACCTTTGTATCCAGTAATTATTATCCACATCGTATTTCCAGAAATCATTCAACCGGTTGGTGCCGTCGAAACCTGTTCCGATATAGGCCGTATCGCCAATGACAAAAGAAACTGCCTCACTTCTTGCCACCCCGTCAAAATCCGACCTTGACACCCAGTTACCCACCAGGTTGGAACTGGGATCCGTATTTTTGGTACAGGCATACAGTAAAAAGAACGAACTTCCCATAAGCAGAACATAAGAAAATGCACGCATCATAAATAGTTTTTTTGATTTTATTGGCGGTAAAAGTATCTGTATTTGCGGTAAAACTATCAGATAAGCTATCGCACGAATCGTTAAAATGGAAATTCGGTATCAAAACGCCGATGAATGCGCAAAAAAAATATACTAAAACATTTTATTTTCAAACAGGCCGTTTTTGGGCCCAAAAGCCGACAAATAATTTAGTCGATATAAAAACGGTATTTATCGGCTAAAAGAACCCCTTAGTCCATACTAACAAAATCGTAACACCTTATTAGCGAACATTGCTCAAATTTTTTGTGCGATGCGGACAATTCCCGGGGCTTCTGCCATACTTGCTGCTTTCATAGTTTTTTTTGTGCTGGTTTCGGGCTGTACCAAAACTTCCATTCAATATGGACAGGAATATATAGACAATGGGGTAACCAATATCATCCTGGTCGATTCCATCAGCCCGATTGTATCCACTATTTATAAGGATTCGGTGGCCACTTCCCAAAGCGGCAACCTGCTGGTAGGTACCTATACGGACCCCTATATGGGCAAACCTTCGTCGAATGCCTATTTCCAGCTCTCTACCACTACCCTTGCGGATGTGCTCAATAATGCCCAGTACGACTCCCTGGTGCTGCTGATGAAATGCAACGGGCAGTATTATGGGGATACCACCCTCCCGATTAGCTTATCCCTGAACCAGCTGACACAGGAAATAAAATTGCCTGAAAACCAGTTCTCTTTTTACAATATCAATTCTTTCCCCATCAATTCAACGCCCTTGGGCACCCGGACCGTTACCTTACGGCCTTTAACAGGCGACAGCGCCAATATAAGGCTCTCTGATGCAAAGGGGCAGGAACTGTTCAATTTGATCCGCACCAAGGATAATATCTTAAAAGACAATATCCTGTTCACCGATTATATAAAGGGCATGAACCTTTCTTCGCTGAGCACCAATAATGCCTACGGTTTTAAAGACAGTGTAATAATGCGCCTTTATTATCACCAGACCGATGTTTTTCCACAGTATAAATATTTCGATTTTGCCTTTTCCAACCAGGCCCTGCAATTCAACCATATCAGTTTAGACCGATCGGGCACCCCCCTCGCACCACTGAACTCCATTAACAATGAGCTGTTTTCTACTTCTACCAATAATATTGGTTACCTGATGCCAGCTGCGGGTATGTACCTGAAAATTGGTTTTCCCTATATCCGGAAGCTGCTGGAAAGGGTCGATTATGAAAAAATCATAAAGGCCCAACTGATTGTAAAACCGATAGCCAACAGTTACAATGGTTTGTATTCGCTGCCCAGGGTATTGAACGCCAACCAGACAGATGGCGCCGATGAGCCCGGTAACGCCCTTGTAAGTGCCGCCAACGGATCTTCTGCAACGGAAACCGGCAACCTCAATATCGATCTGCTCTACGGGGTCAATACAAATTATTCTTACGATGTAACCAGTTACCTGCAACAGGAAATTAACATCGCCCTGATCAACAAAGACGGACTGCTGCTGCTGCCGCCGGCCGGCAGCCGTTATTCCAGCTTTGACCGGCTGGTGATCGGCGATGTATTTAACTTAAAAAATAAATTACAACTGAACCTGTACTATATTTCAGTGAATAAATAAAGCGATTAATGAAAACCCCATCTGCTTTTGCGTTGTTATTTGTGTTGTCTTATGGTACCCTGCATAGCCAAACCACTAACTCTCCCTACTCTATCCTAGGTATCGGAGATATAGAGAATGATTTATACAACCGCACTTCCGGTATGGCCAATGCCGGGCAGGCTTACCGGAACGACCGGTTCCTGATCAACAATAACCCGGCCTCCTATTCGGCGCTGCAGGCACATTATTTTGATTTCGAAGTATCGGGCAGGGGGCAGTTTGTCAATTATTACGGCAGCCCGCTGAATGGCTCTTCTGCCAGTGGCAAAGATTTTGCCATCAAGCGTCTTTCCGTAGGTACCAAGGTAACTAAATGGTGGGGCACCAGTGGCGGCCTTACCCCTTACAGCAGTTCCAATTATTCATTCAGCTCGCAAAAAAATATACAGGGTACCAATTCAAGCGTGCCGGTTAACTACGATGGTACCGGTGGCGTTAACCAGGTTTACTGGGGAAATTCATTTGAGCCGTTCAAACATTTTTCTGTAGGCGTTAATACTTCTTACCTGTTTGGTTCACTCACCCAGACAGAAGACCTGGTTACAGACGGTTTGGCCACTACCCTGTCTACCAAGCGCCAGATATTTTACAAAAATTTCCATTTTACCTATGGGGCACAATATTATACGGCCATTACCAAAGACTGGGATCTGAACCTGGGCGGAACGTATTCGCCCGCCAGCCAACTGGCTGCCGATGCCATTGTATCGGTTACAGACAACGCCACCCAGATTTCGAGCGTTACAGACGATAAAAACGGCGCGCCCTTCAAAATACCCAACACAACCAGCTTCGGTTTCAGCATTACAAAAAATAAAAAATATACCATCAACGGCGACTACAAGTACCAGGGCTGGTCGGCTACAAAATTTACCGGTGCTAACTTTTCATTGAAAAACAGCAGCAGGGCTTCATTGGGTTTTGAAATTTCCAATAAGGTTAAAAATATCAGTTCCTTGTTTGAAAAGAACTTCTTCCAGGCAGGCGTTTATTATGGCACTTCTTACCTGGAAGTGAACGGCCACCAGTTAAAAGAAATGGGGCTTACCCTGGGCTATGGCCTTTTCAGGGTAAAAACAGCACTGGGCAGTACACTGGGTTTTACCGCCGGGCTTGATATCGGGCAACGGGGAACACAGCAATACGGGCTGATAAAAGAGAATTATGTAAACTTTACCCTCACTGTTTCTTACCGCGACTTCTGGCGCAACTCAAAAAGTGCTAAATATTTTTAATGGGAGCAATGTTTGAAGGCAACCATGCCAAACCTGCTCCATGATCCGGCAGGTGCACTCGTATGGCCCTCGCAGGCTGGATATCCTGGTTGCCTTTTTGCTAATTTTTCTTCTGCTATCTTTACAACCAATGCTTTTTTGAGATGAAAAGAACCTTCACCCTGCTTATTTTAACCGCCTGCTGCCAGCTCTCCTTTGCACAAAAGCTGAGCGTTGCCCAGGTAAAGACCAACCTGGAGAATGCGCCCAACCCCATTGCCTATGTGCGCGATGTATTGAAAAAGCAATACAAAATAGACACCATTATTGTAATGAACACCACCCATTTTTCGGGTATTGCAGACAGCATTGCCTACAATGGAAAAATAAAAAAGGTATACGGCCCTTACGATAAAAAAATCCTGGTGCAGGTGCTGGCCAAACTGCCCAATACCTTTAACCGCATCAGCCAGGTGTTTATCGACACCAGCATTTTTACCCGCCGCATAGCCGGTTCACTGGCAGACAGCATCGTTGAGCGCGTTAAAACGGGCGCTGCCAGCTTTGAAGACATGGCACAAACCTACAGCATGGGTGGTGAAGGCGTTACAAAGGGCGACCTGGGCTGGATTGCCCGCGGCTCCATCATTCCTGAAATGGATCGCGAAATAGCCAAACGAAAAAAAGGGGATGTATTCAAAGTCTGGACCAAAAGCGGTGTACATGTACTAAAAAAGACGGCCGATTCAAAACAAGACACCGGCTTTGTACTGATATTGAGAGTAATATTGTAGTCTATCGTCTTCAGCCGGTAGTCTGGCGTGGCGCCTGCACCTGGTCAAGCAGCCATTCTACCGCCAGCTCATATCCCTTCAGTCCCAGCCCGATGATACTGCCCGCTGCTTTGGCCGATACATGAGACAGCTTCCGGAACTCCTCACGGGCATGCACATTTGAAATATGCACTTCTATCACCGGTGCTTTAATGGCCGCTACCGCGTCGCCAATGGCCACAGAAGTATGGGTGTACCCGCCGGGGTTCAGTATAATACCCATCGTATCAAAACCAGTACGCTGTATCTCATTGATCAGTTCGCCTTCTATATTGCTC
This sequence comes from uncultured Flavihumibacter sp., assembly GCA_964245425.1. Taxonomy (GTDB): domain Bacteria; phylum Bacteroidota; class Bacteroidia; order Chitinophagales; family Chitinophagaceae; genus JACMLD01. Next base: position 28,489 of record CAXTMV010000008.1, read on the forward strand.
TGGTAATAGGAAAAATCGATGGGCGGGTATTTTTTTGTCAAGGCTGTTAAAAAGTCGTCGAACGACTGGCTGCCATAAATACCGGGCTCTCTTTTGCCCAGCAGGTTCAGGTTTGGGCCGTTGATGATGGCTATTTTCATGCGTTGAATTTATAAGGATGGGCAGGTAAAGGCTGCTAATGTGTATATCAGTATACATTTTTTGTATCCCGTAGACGAATATAGCTGAAATAAAAAAACCGCTGAAATATCAGCGGTCCTTCCTTAATTTTTATGTTTTCTGATCAGCGCTATAAAATCATCGAATAAGTAGCGGGAATCGTGCGGCCCGGGTGTTGCCTCCGGGTGGTACTGCACGGAAAAAGCGGGTTTATTGGTCAATCGTATCCCTTCTATCGATTGATCGTTCAGGTTTATATGGGTTATTTCTACATGCGCCGCTTTTTTTACGGCTTCCGGATCTACGCCAAAGCCATGGTTCTGCGTGGTGATTTCGCTTTTGCCTGTTACCAGGTTTTTAACGGGGTGATTTAGCCCGCGGTGCCCATGGTGCATTTTGAAAGTGGGGATATCATTTGCCAGTGCCAGCAACTGGTGGCCCAGGCAAATACCAAAAAGCGGCTTTTCCTCTTTTAATATGTCTTTTACGGTGGCAATGGCATAGTTCATCGGCGCCGGGTCGCCCGGACCGTTGGAAATAAAATAACCGTCCGGTTTAAACGCTTTTAGTTCTGCCAGGGCTGTTTTGGCGGGGAACACCTTCACAAAAGCGCCCCTTTCGGTCATACAATTAACAATATTCTTTTTGATGCCATAATCCATTACGGCAATGCGCAGGCTGCTGCCGGCATCACCTGCTTCATAGGCGGTATTGGTAGACACATGGCTGGCCAGTTCCAGCCCATCCATAGAAGGCACTTTAGCCAGCTGCTTTTTTAATTCGTCCGTGTCTGTAACGGCAGATGAAATAATGCAGTTCATCGCACCCTGCCGGCGCACATGTTCAACGAGTGCCCTGGTATCTACGCCTTCAATGCAGACAATATTTTGTTTTTTCAGGTAATCGTTCATTGAGCCACCCGCCATTTTGCGGCTGAATTGTTCTTCCAGGTTACGGCCAATCAGCCCTTTTATTTTTACGCCACCCGATTCCACATCCGTTTCCTTCACCCCATAATTACCTATATGGGCATTGTTCATGATCAGCACCTGCCCGTAATAGCTGGGGTCTGTAAATACCTCCTGGTAGCCTGTCATACCGGTATTGAAACAAATCTCGCCGGTAGCAGTGCCGATGATGCCAAAAGCCTGGCCATAATATATGGAACCGTCTGCCAGTACCAGCACGGCATTCTGTTGTTGGGTTGTAGCCATGGTAAAAATAAAAGTTTCGCAAAGCTAAGCGATTAGGCGAAGAGAAAAAAGAGTAAAAAGAAGCCAGCGTTAACCGAGCAGGCAGAGAAGTACTGTTGCGATGCGCTGCTTGCGTGGGCGATTTTTTTACGGAATTCAAACGGGGCAGGCCCTCCCTACGCTTCCAAACCCTGCCCTACGCAGGTTCTTTTTATCCTTGTTCGCTTAGCCAAAAAAAGCGGCACCCGTAAGAGGCGCCGCTGGTAGGCTGTAATTATTTGCCGTTTATGCTTTTTCTTCTTCTGTTGTTTCTGCTGGAGCTTCTGCATCCGTTGCTTCCGCAGCTTTTTTCTTGCTGGCACCGCGACGTGTTCTTTTGGCCGGTTCTGCTTTTGTTTCAACGCCTTTACCGTAAATGGTATTGAAATCCACCAATTCAATCATCGCTGTTTCAGCATTGTCACCTACACGTTTACCCAGTTTGATGATGCGGGTATAACCACCGGGCCGGCCGGCTACTTTTTCGCTGATGGTACTGAACAATTCCGTAACAGCCGCTTTATCCTGCAAATGACTGAATACGATACGACGCTGGTGCGTGGTATTTTCTTTGGCCTTTGTTATCAGGGGTTCTACATATACCCGCAAAGCCTTGGCTTTGGCAAGGGTCGTTACAATTTTCTTGTACTGGATCAGCTGCGCTGCCAGGTTGCTGAGCAGGGCCTTTCTGTGAGAGGCGGTTCTGCTGAGGTTTTTGATTTTGTCTCCGTGACGCATGACGTTTGTTTTTATTCGCTCACACCGTGTCAGGAATTGTGAGCGTTATATGAAAAATGGTACCTGTTGATTTGTATTATAGATCGTCTTTATCCAATCCAAGTTTGCTCAAATCCATTCCGAAATGCAGGCCTCTTTCGCCGAGTACCTGTTCAATTTCTGCCAGTGATTTCTGACCGAAATTGCGGAATTTCATCAGGTCTTCCTGTTCGTACTGTACCAGTTCGCTCAAAGAATTGATCTTGGCTGCCTTTAAGCAGTTGAAAGCGCGCACGGACAGATCGAGATCTTCCAGCGGTGTTTTCAGTACTTTTCTCAGCTGCAGGGTTTGTTCATCTACCAGGTCCTCTTTCTTCTCTTCTTTATTATCGAAGGTGATGTTCTCATCCGTAATGATCATCAGGTGCTGGATCAATATGCGGGAAGCCTGTTTAACGGCTTCTTCGGGGTGGATGGTACCGTCTGTAGCCACTTCTATGATCAGTTTCTCGTAATCGGTGCGCTGTTCTACACGGGTATTTTCAATGGTGTATTTTACATTCTTGATCGGCGTGTAGATAGAGTCGATGGCAATATAACCCAGCGGGGCTTCTTTTGCCTTATTGTCTTCTGCAGGCACATAACCGCGGCCCTTGCCGATGGTCAGTTCAATATCCAGTTTGGAAGAAGAATCCATGGTGCAGATGAGCAGTTCGGGATTCATGATCTGGAAACTCTGCGTGTTTTCCTGGATTAAGCCTGCCGTAAATTCTGTTCTGCCTTTGATGTGCAGGGTTATTTTTTCGTTTGATACGTCGTGATCAACCGTTTTCTTGAAACGAACCTGTTTCAGATTAAGGATGATCTCGGTAACGTCTTCTGTTACACCTTTTATGGTAGCAAATTCATGTTCAACACCCTCAATCCTGATACCCACAATCGCATATCCTTCCAGTGAGCTTAATAACACCCTGCGCAAAGCGTTACCAACGGTTACGGCGTAACCAGGCTCCAGCGGACGGAACTCAAACTGAGCTTCAAAATCATTTGCTTTCTGCAATACAATTTTGTCAGGTTTCTGAAAATTTAAAATTGCCATATTTGAAATTTCAAGTTTTTAAATGGTTAACCAGCGGTGAAAATCGGTTCCGGCATTTTCGGCGCCGGGGGCCCTGATCACCTGTACTATAA
>CAXTMV010000008.1:31797-50778 GCA_964245425.1 uncultured Flavihumibacter sp.
GGTTTACAGCATGCCCTGCGGCATCATTACTTGGAATACAACTCAACAATCAACTGTTCCTTAATGTTCTCCGGAACGTTTTCACGCTCAGGATAAGCAATAAAAGTACCTTCCATGTTGGTTTCGTTCCAGTCGATCCAGTTGAACTTGGGATTCTTTCCCTTCACCTGGCTGGTCACACCTGTCAACCCCTGTGTTTTTTGCTTCAGTCCGATGGTATCGCCTGCTTTCAGTTGGAAAGAAGGTGTATTTACCACGTCGCCATTTACGGTAATATGTTTATGACTAACCAGCTGGCGGGCAGCAGGGCGCGACGGTGCAATACCCAGGCGGAATACGGTATTGTCGAGCCTTGCTTCCAGCAATTTGATCAGGTTCTCACCGGTAACACCTTTACGGCGAACGGCTTCTTCAAAAGTTTTGCGGAATTGTTTTTCCAGCACACCATAGGTGTACTTGGCTTTCTGTTTTTCGCGCAGCTGAAGAGCATATTCGCCCATGGTCTTGCGCTTGCGCTTTTCACCATGCTGCCCCGGAGGGTTGCTGTTCTTGTTCAGCCATTTGCCATTGCCCAGAATGGGCTCTCCGAAAATGCGGGAAATTTTGGTCTTCGGACCAGTGTAACGTGCCATAATTGTTTATTTGATTTTTTGATGACGGTACACAATCAGTAAAAATCTAAAATGAATTGTGCACCCGGTGATTAATTGCTGATGCCTGATGTGCTGATGTCTGATTTGCAATAAATCAGACATCAGACATCATACTATTAGCGCTGTTATACTCTTCTTTTCTTTGGCGGACGGCAGCCATTGTGCGGCAGGGGTGTAACATCCTTTATCTGCACAATCTCGATACCCGACTGTGCCAAGGCCCTGATAGCGCCTTCACGGCCGGAACCGGGTCCTTTTACATATACATCCACCCTTTTCAAACCGGCATCCAGGGCTGTTTTAGCAGCATCTGAAGAAGCCATCTGGGCTGCATAAGGTGTGTTCTTTTTAGAACCCCTGAAACCCATTTTACCGGCAGAAGACCAGGAAATGATCTGGCCCTGTTTGTTGGTTAAACTAACAATAAGGTTGTTAAAGCTTGCTGAAATGTGCGCATCGCCGTAAGCTTCAACTCTTACGATTCTTTTTTTGGTAGAGGCTTTTACGCTGGATGCCTGCTGTTGTGCTTTTGCCATAATGCTTGTAGGTAATCGTTTATTTTACTATTTTCCTGCTGCCAACCGGCAACGGAACCCAAACCAATCCTGCCCCTGCACCCGGTATCCGTAATTGGTTCAGTGTGAACGGTGCATATAAAAAGTTCAAAGTTCGGAAGTTCAAAGTTCTGTTGCTTAAAAAGCATCGAACTACCAACCATAAACTATTTCTTCGCTACTTTCTTCTTGCCGGCAACGGTCTTGCGTTTGCCCTTGCGGGTACGGCTATTGGTACGTGTGCGCTGGCCGCGAACGGGCAGCCCTTTACGGTGCCGCAAACCACGGTAACAGGCAATATCCAGCAGGCGCTTGATGCTCATCTGCACTTCAGAACGCAATTGTCCTTCTACTTTGAACTCATTGGTAATGATGTTACGGATGGCAGTCAGCTCATCATCGTTCCACTGGTTCACTTTTTTATTTACATCAATACCTGCTTTGCCCAAAATATATTTGGCAGTAGAAAGACCAATGCCGAAAATATAGGTTAAGCCTATTTCTCCTCTTTTGGTTTTTGGTAAATCAACACCGGCAATACGAGCCATATCTAATTTTTAATTTTGAATTTTGAATTTTGAATTTTATCCCTGGCGTTGTTTAAAACGGGGATTCTTTTTGTTGATAACATACAACTTGCCCTTTCTTCTCACAATCTTGCAATCAACACTGCGTTTTTTAATGGATGCCCTTACTTTCATTTTTTTAAGCTTTTAGCTACTAGCGGTTAGCTATTAGCTGTTCAGATTTATTTGTCTTTATTTTTTAAGTCCTTGGCCAATTGCTATCAGCTAATAGCCAACCACTTATTTGTACCTGAAAATAATCCGGCCCCTGCTCAGATCGTACGGGCTCATCTCCACTCCTACTTTGTCGCCCGGCAGAATTCGTATATAATTCATCCTCATTTTGCCGGAAATCGTGGCCAGTATTTCATGACCATTCTCCAATTTCACCTTGAACATAGCATTACTAAGTGCTTCTACAATAACGCCATCCTGTTTAATAAGTGCCTGTTTTGCCATATTTTTTGGGTGTGCAAAGATAGGAGAACATCGCGGAATAAAGAAAAAAAAGGCTAAATATTTAGTCGCCGGGGAAGGCGATAGGGGTCAAATAGCCCGAAATCGGGTAAAAATGGCCAGTTTGGCCGCAGTAAAGGCGTTTTTGGAACCAGGCCCTTCATGTCTTCTGAAAACGACCGATTGATAGCCAAATGGGGTAACGAGTATGCCGTCAAATTAAAATTGAGCAAAACCCAAATGCGGAAAGGCGGGCTCGCCTACCAATTCGGCCAGGCTGGTTGCTGAAGTGGCCATATTGATCAAAAACAGGGCTAACCGGATCTGGCAACCATCGTTCGCCCCCTGTTTAGCCCTGTTCATTATAATAAACCCTTATCAACATCTAGTCTTCGTTCAGCTCCACCTTCGTCATCTGGTAATAATGATTCTGTAATTCATGTACCGCAATCGGGCTCTTCATGTGGCGTCGGTCTTCGCGGTACCATATTTCAAAGTCTGAAAATCCTTTCTGCTGCGACAGCTGGATCCGGAAAGCACCTTTAAGGTATTTGGTAATGCCGTCTTTTTCCTGTTTTTCGAAGTGCAGCTTTTGCAGTTGCCCGTCGTCTAGCATTATCGGGTGCAGATGGTCGGGCGTAAACCAGAATTTCTGTACCGCTGTTTCTACACAAACTTCTTTTTCGTCCCGGTTCAGGTCTTTTACAATGCCTTCCCACTGCTTGTCTTCATAATCGGCTAAAACAATATCACCTGGTTTTAATTCTGAAAATTTGATCATATGGCTGTTTTTTATTAGCTGAATTTACGAAAGCTGCCTGGAAAATGCAAAATAAAAACGGACAAGCATGTGCTGATGTGGTACAGATGATAAATGCCGCGTTGCGCAACTGCCAATGCCGATGTACAAATTTTCTACATTCCACTTTTATCTTATTTGCCTATTTTCTCACTCTCCCCAGCTCATCGTGTAGCCCTGGTTTTCTATTTCCAGCGCCTCCGCGGTTAGCTGCAGCGGATGAAAAGTGTCTACCATTACGGCCAGCTCTTTGGTTTCTTTGGCGCCAATGCTTTTGGCCACCGCACCAGGATGCGGACCATGTGGAATGCCGCCGGGATGAAGCGTTATCATACCCCGCGTTACATGCTTACGGCTCATAAAATCGCCATCTACATAATAGATCATTTCATCACTATCGATATTACTATGGTTATAGGGTGCGGGGATGGCCAACGGGTGGTAATCGAATAAACGCGGCACAAAAGAACACACCACATAGTTATTGCCTTCGAAAGTCTGGTGTACCGGTGGTGGCTGGTGTATGCGGCCGGTAATAGGTTCAAAATCGTGGATACTGAAAGCAAAAGGGTAACAACAGCCATCCCAGCCTACCACATCGAAGGGATGGTGGCCATAATGAATGCCGTACATCCGTCCATTCTTTTTTGTCTTGATCACATAATCGCCTTTTTCATCGAACGTAATAAGTTCTTTGGGTACGCGTATATCGCGTTCGCAGTAAGGCGACTGCTCCAGTAATTGCCCGTTCTTACCCGTATATTTTTTGGGGAAACGAATCGGGCTGAACGATTCAACAATCAGCAGGCGGTTATCGGCCGTCGCAAAATCGACCTGGTAAATAGTGCCCCTGGGTATAACCAGGTAATCACCGTAAGAGAATTCAATAGAACCATACAAGGTATCCAGCCGGCCACTGCCTTCGTGGATAAATATCAGTTCATCGGCATCAGCATTTTTATAAAAATAAGACTGCATACTCAGTTTGGGCGCGGCCAGTACAATATGGCAATCCTTATTCACCAGCACTGGTTTACGACTGTCTAAAAAGTCTTTTACCGGACGCAGCGCAAACCCGTCGAAACTACGGTGCTGCAGCATTTTTTCCTCGGCAATTCTGGGCGCCACGTCGTACGGCTCATCTGTCTTAATAATGGCTGTTGGCGGATGGCAATGATACAACAATGAATAATCGCCGGAAAACCCTTCCGTCGAAAACAATTGCTCGGCATACAAAGACCCATCGGGTTTACGGAACTGTGTATGGCGTTTATGGGGAATGGTACCGGCCTGGTGGTAATATGGCATAGCGCGTTGATTGATTTGTTGAATGGTTGCGTAGTTGATTTGTAAGAAGAGGGATAGCGTGAAATTTCTTTGAAAATGTATATTTTCAACCCTTCGCATAAAGTTATGAAATACTTAATTACCCCGTTTGCTTAAAAACGACCGATATGCCATTACACACCGCTGGCCTGCTGGTCATAAAAAACAAAAAACTGCTGCTGGCGTTCAGCCGCAACAAGCAATGCTTTTACCTGCCCGGCGGAAAGATAGATACGGGCGAAACAGCCCGTCAGGCCCTTTGCCGTGAAATTGCCGAAGAACTGCTTGTTCAGGTAACGGATGCCGATCTCGACTATTATACCCATATTTCAGCGCCGGCCTATGGGGAGAAAGACGGCCTGGTAATGGAACAGGATTGTTTTTTGATGCGCAGGGAGATAACGGCAGCGCCTGCCGCCGAGATTGGCGAGCTGCGTTATTTTTCCCTGGCTGAATACCTGCAGGAACCACAGCAGGCACCCGGCGCCGTTATGATACTGCAACAATTAACCATGGCCGGGCTGATAAGTTAAATAACATTGCATTAAATATTTGCCGGCTTATATTCGTCCATAATTATTCATGACACGCATTGGGTTGATATCGGATACGCATGGTTACCTGGATGACGCCGTTTTTACGCATTTCAGGCAATGTCATGAAATATGGCATGCAGGCGATTTTGGGGATGCCGGTTTGGCCAGCCGGCTGCAAAAAGAAAGCGGCCTTCCATTAAAAGGGGTCTACGGCAATATAGATGGCACCGATATCAGGAGCCGGTTTCCCGAGCAATTGGTATTTGTATGCGAAGAAGTGAAAGTGCTGATGCGCCATATCGGCGGGGCACCACCACGGTACAACCCGGAAACGAAAAAAGAATTACTGAAAGAACAACCCCAATTATTCATCAGCGGACATTCCCATATTCTAAAAGTGATGTACGACCCTGCCATCAGTTGCCTGCATATGAACCCCGGGGCAGCGGGCAAACAGGGCTGGCATAAAATGCGTACCCTGATCCGCTTTGTGATAGACAGAAAAAGCATGAAAGACTGCGAGGTGATTGAACTGGGAAAACGGTAATCTAAGAGAGGTGGCCCAGCTCAGGGTATCAATGGCCGGCCAATAATCTCCCTGGATGGCCAGGGAACGGTTGCCAGGATAATAATCAATGCGATGGTAAAATACCAGAAAGCTTTTTTGAATTTTGTTTCGTCGGCCACCGGCTTTTTCGACATCCCATAACCAAGTGTGATCAAAATAATGGAGACAATCATACCGGTTGGATGTTCTATCCAATAAAAGCGATAAAACTTATCTTTCATTAAAGGAATGTTTTCGCGCACCGGGTGTGTAAACACCCCAAATCTTCCCCATAATACCTGGAATAAGCCAACCAGCAGCGTGGTATGCGCCAGTATCAGCGTAAACAGCCATGTTTTTTTATCAGATGCATCAAAAGCCTTTTTCTGCTGCCATTTTATAAAACTTTTAATAATGGATGCTACGAGATATAAAAAAACGCACCATCCTAAAAAATGATGCAGCTTTAAAAGGCCTGTTTGCATAACAATGGTATTTACAGCAAATCTAAAAGCGTAAACCTGAACCGCGAAATCTTATTCTACCGTACGTTCATTCGGGTTCAGCCTGCCGCACGTAAAATAGGTAGTACCCAAATTATCAAAATCGGTTAGATTTGTTCCATGAAGTGTTTTGTTTTTTCTTTTACCTGCCTGCTGTTACTGGGTACCTTTAGTTGCGGCGGCCGGCTGGGCAATGGGTTCGATGATGTACTGCAACAGGCGCCTTTTACATCTATTACGGACAGCATTCAAAAAAATCCGTCTGCAGCCGGCCTTTACCTGCACCGCGCAGAATTGCTGACACAAAACAACCACCACGATATTGCCTATTACGATTATAAAAAAAGCTGGCAATTACAACCCTCTGAGCCATGCGCCCTGTTGTTTGTCTCTAATCTTTTTTTAACCGGCAGAAGCAAGGATGCGGTTGACCTGCTGAACAAATGCATACAGCAGTACCCCGGCAATATGGAGTTCATGCGCCGGCTGGGCGAAGCCTATACCCAAACGGGCCATACCAAAGAGGCATTGGCCCTGTATGATGACCTGCTGAAAAAAGATTCCGGCAATTTTGAAGCCCTGTATGAAAAAGGCATGTTGTATGCCGCCCTGAAAGACACCGGCAGCGCCATCGCCGCGCTTGAAAAATCCTACCAACGCCAACCCATCCTGCAGAACGGACTGGCACTGGCCAACCTGTATGCAGAGACAAAAAACATAGCGGTGATCGATTTATGCGATGCGCTGCAACGCCGGGATACTGCACGCGAATTTGTAGACCCGGTATTCTTAAAAGGCGTTTACTATTCCAATACCAAAGACTATCCGAAGGCCATCGCGTTCTTTGATGAGGCCATTGGCCGCGACTGGCATTTTATTGAGCCGTATATTGAAAAAGGAATTATTTTGTTTGAACAGAAAAATTATGATGAAGCACTGAAGACCTTCCAGTTTGCTGCCAATATCTCCTATACCAACGCAGACAATTATTACTGGATGGGGCGTTGCTATGAAGCCATTGGTAAAAACGACGAAGCCCTGGATTATTATTACAAGGCCCTCACTTTCGACAAGGATTTTACGGAAGCCAAGGAAGCTATCAGGCGGTTAAAGGGAGATAAGATCAGGGGGGAATAATTTCGGAGATGTCGGGATCTTATAATTGTAGGATTTGGCTTAACCGACCCGCAGGTAAATCCTGACATCACAACATCAGACACCAGACATATATCGCATCTCAATTATCATATCTCAATAAAATTTTAACTACCCGACATGGCTTTAATTGCTCCTTCCCTGCTGGCCTCCGACTTCCTGCACCTCCAGAAAGAATGCACTATGCTGAATGAAAGTGAGGCCGACTGGTTTCACCTGGATGTAATGGATGGCAGGTTTGTACCCAATATCAGCTATGGATTGCCGGTTATTGAACAGATAACCAAAACAACTACCAAACCCTGCGATGTGCATTTGATGATACTGGAACCAGAGCGGTATGCGGAAGCTTTTAAAAAAGCAGGCGCCAGCATCCTGACCGTGCACATTGAAGCCTGCCCGCACCTGCACCGCAATATCCAGCAAATAAAATCATTGGACATGCTGGCCGGCGTAGCCATCAACCCCCATACCCCGGTAGACATGCTCAAAGACATTCTGCAGGATATTGACCTGGTTAATATGATGAGCGTGAACCCCGGCTTTGGCGGCCAATCTTTTATACCGCATACCATACAAAAGATTCGCGACCTTAAAAAGATGATCCAGGAACGCGGACTGCATGTAAAAATTGAGGTAGATGGGGGCGTTAACCTGGACAATGCTGCTGCCATCCTGCATGCAGGTGCAGACGTGCTGGTGGCCGGCAATACCGTTTTTAAATCCGCCGACCCGAAAGCGACCATACAACAACTAAAACACCTGTGCTAGCCTGTTCCTTGCTAACCTGCGTTCAAACCTATTTTAATATAGCAAATGAGCAAAGACCTTTTTTCAATACAAGCTGCCAGCTACGCGAGGCACCGGCCCTCCTACCCTGTCGAGCTCATTGAGTATATCCTCCATTTTGTAAAAGATAAAGAGCTGGCCTGGGATTGTGCAACGGGCAACGGCCAGGCGGCTGTTCTGCTGGCGCCCTATTTTAAAAAAGTAATGGCTACCGATGTCAGCGAGAAACAACTGGCACAGGCAATTCCAAAAGAAAACATCAGCTACCTGCTTGGCAGTGCAGAGCAAACCACCCTGCCTGCAAACAGTTTTGATTTAATTACCATTGCACAGGCTTATCACTGGTTCCAGTTCAACGATTTTGCAAAAGAAGCGCGGCGCGTAGCAAAAAAAGGCGCTGTAGTAGCAGCCTGGGGTTATCAACTGCCTGCTTGCGGCCACGCCGCCATCGACCAGCTGCTAACACATTTTTACAGGGATACAGTGGGCAGCTACTGGGACCCCGAAAGAAAATATGTAGAAGATGATTATGAAACAATTCCCTTTGCTTTTGACCCGCTTCCTTCCAAAACATTTTCCATACCCGTCGAATGGAATGCGGCAGCTTTTACTGGTTACCTGGGTTCCTGGAGCAGCGTACAGCATTTCATAAAAGACCGGCAGTATAATCCATTAGGCGAATTGGCTGCCCTGTTAAAAGCGGTATGGCCCAAAGACACCGATGCCATACCATTTTCCTTTCCGCTATTTCTGAAGCTTGGTAGGGTATAGCTTTACATGAAACGGCCTCATACCAAAGATTATAGGCTGCCGGCTAAAAACCATGCAACTAAGGATTCTCCGCCGACTTATCCTGTGCCAGCACTGCATCGTCGGGGGTTTTTTCCAGGTCGCGGTCCAGGTTGTACAAGGCATCTCCGCTTGCTTTTGTGCCACCGGCAATTTTAATTTTATCCAGCAGGCTCAATGCCAGTGTTTCTTCCTCTGTCTGTTCTTTTACAAACCATTGCATAAAATTCCAGGTAGCCCAGTCTTCTTCCGTCAGGCTCATCTTTACCAGTTTGTAAATGGAATTGGTATTGTCGATTTCGCTTTGAAATACTTTTTCAAAACAATCCTGTACGCTGGTGGGGTCGGGTGGCGGGGCTGCAATGGCATCAATCTTAACCCTGCCGCCTCTTTCAAGAATGTATTCCAGCACCTTCATCATGTGGTTGCGTTCTTCCTGCGCGTGCCTGAAAAGAAAATTAGCGATACCGTCATACCCGTCTCCGGCAGCCCAGGCCCCATAGGAAAGGTATATCTGTGAAGCATGGGCTTCTTTTGTCATCTGGCCGTTTAAGGCGGCTTGTAACGTTTCTGATAAACGGTTTGTGTTCATGTGGTGAATTTTTATTGGCTAAGTTCAGTCTTTATTTTCCGGGAACGGTGTTTTCATGCCCGGCTGTCGGGCGGAACCTGTAAGTTATACATATTTTGTGCGGGAGAGAAATGGCTGATTCCTGGTGGCTGGGTGTTGGGATGGGGATGTTGAGATTTCGTTTCATGTGACCGGCTGAACAAATCACCCCATCCCAACATCCAGCCATCATTGCTCTAAAACAAAACCTTAATTGCTGTAATATTGCCGGTACTATTTCCGTTATAAAATCACAATGTCAGCAACCAGGCTATTTTTACTGCTTACCTGTATTTTTTTGCCTCCTGCCTTGTGCGCGCAGAAGAAAATGGCTTCTGTTTCGGGCAGGGTACTCGATGAAAATGAAAATCCTTTAAGCAGGGTTACCGTTACCATCCTGGGCCGCAATACCGGCATCGCCACCAGCGATTCGGGAACTTTTTTTGTGCAGGTTCCGGCAGACAAAGCTTTTGCACTGGTTTTTTCTTACACGGGTTACAAGACCGAACAGCGTAATTTTTTATTGAATACAGACGAAGAAGAGAAAATAACCCTGCGCCTGGAAAGGGGCGCCCGGGAATTAAAGGAAGTGGTGGTTACCGACCAGCGGCAAAGAAGAGAAGCCGGATTGGTCTCCATCAACCCCAAACAAGCCATTAATATCCCCACTCCGGGCGGCGGCGTGGAAAGCCTGATCAAGGTATTTGTAGGTTCCAACAATGAGCTGACCTCTAATTACTCAGTAAGAGGTGGCAACTACGATGAGAACCTGATTTACGTAAATGACTTCGAGATTTTCCGGCCTTACCTGGTCAGCAGCGGCCAGCAGGAAGGACTGAGTTTTATCAACCCCGAAATGACCCGGAGTGTCAATTTCTACAACGGTGGTTTCCAGGCCAGGTATGGCGATAAAATGAGCAGTGTACTGGATATTCAATATAAAAGACCGAAAAGCTTTGCCGGATCCGCCTATATCAGCCTGCTTGAACAGGGTTTTCACCTGGAAGGCGTGGGCGCTAAAAACAAATTTACCTACCTGCTGGGTGTACGCAACAAAAGCAACCGCAACCTGCTGGCCAGCCAGGAAACAAAAGGCAACTATGTACCTTCTTCGGCCGATTTCCAGGCCCTGCTCACCTACCAGTTCAGCCCGAAGCTAAGCGCAGAATTGCTGGGTAACTTCTCCCAGACAAAATTTACGCTGGTGCCTTCTTTCTCTCAGCAGACGGCCTCCGTATTTTCGCCCTATTACACGGCCAACCTCGGCCTGGACATATTCTTCGATGGAAAGGAAGAAGACCGATACAAGACAGATATGACCGGCCTCACCATTAACCAGCAGATCAGGAAGAACCTTAAGTTGAAATGGATGGCCAGTTTTTTCCGCGACAATGAAAAAGAATCGCTGGACATTGCCGGGGCCTATCTCTTCGGGGAGCGGGATTTCGACAAAAGCCAGCCCAGCTTTGGCCTGATTGTAAATCCGCTGGGCGCCGGTGTTTTTCAAAACCACAAAAGAAACAGCCTGAATATAGATGTATGGAACATCAGCCATAAAGGATATTTCGATTATGGCCACCATGCGGTGCAATGGGGCCTGGGCGCAGACCGGCAAGTGGTGCACGACAAACTGAACGAATGGGAGTACCAGGATTCTGCCGGCTATTCATTGCCCTACAACCCTTCACAACTTTCATTGTACAGTGTTTCAAAATCAAATGCCGATCTTGTCATCAACCGCCTGAATGGTTTTGTGCAGGACAATATTGCGTTCCGCGATTCCTCCGATTTTATATTGCAGGCCGGCGTACGGTTCAATTATAATGATCTCAACCATGAATTCCTGGTATCGCCCCGGATAGGTTTTTCCTGGAAGCCATCGGCCTGGAAAAAAGACATTGTGTTTCGCGGATCGGCGGGTATTTATGACCAGCCGCCTTTTTACCGGGAACTACGGCGGTACGATGGCAGCGTTAATACCAACCTGAAAGCCCAGAAAAGCTGGCAGGTAAGCGCAGGCTTTGATTACAGCTTTGAAGGCTGGAACGGCCGGCCCATGCGATTAACAACCGAGGCTTATTATAAAGGCATGCACGATGTAGTGCCGTATGATATAGATAATGTACGTATCCGTTATTTTGGTGAGAACAGCGCCAAAGCCTATGCTACGGGTATAGAAATGCGGCTTTTTGGCGAACTGGTAAAAGATGCCGAAAGTTGGGTAAGCCTTGGCATCATGCGCACGCGGGAAAAAATTGCCGGCGCCACTTTCTATAATTATACGCTTGATTCGCTGAACCGGCCTACCGACAGTACCCTGGTAAAACAAGGATGGGTGCGGCGGCCCACCGATCGGCTGATTACCTTTGGTATGTTTTTCCAGGATTACCTGTCTACCAATAAGAATTTTAAAGTTTATATCAATACCCTCTATGGAAGCAACCTGCCTTATACCATACCGGGCAGTGTTAAATACCGCAATGCCTTGATCATTGACCCGTATATCAGGGTCGATATCGGTTTCAGCGCCTTGCTGCTGGATGGCGATCGCGACAGACGCCGCAGCCACAGCCCTTTCAAACGCTTTGGAAACATCTGGGCCACACTGGAAGTATTTAATTTAATAGACCGCGACAATACCATTTCTTACCTGCTGATCAAGGACTTCTCCAATACCACTTATTCCATCCCCAACCGGTTAACCCCCCGCTTACTAAACCTGAAACTGGTAACCCGTTTTTAGCGCAGTAAGTGGTAAGTTTTACATCCTTTTTACTGAAACATTAAGTAAAAACACTTAGTTCTATTGGTAATTTTACTTATATTTACCACGCAAATAACCCCCTATTTGTGCATCCGTACCGATATCCTGCAAATGCCGCTGACACCCCTTTAAGATTATTCCAAACAGGCAGTTTCCTTGTTGCGGAGCGGCGCTGAAAGTTTTTTTCATGAAAATAAAGGTCATTATAGGTCCGAACCCGTTTATCTCGTCACTGTCTATACAAGTGCATGTTAATTTCTCTGTAAACGTGATCATGCGATTGATCAATAGCCGGGAAACCGTATTGCGAACCACCGCCTGTACTTTTAAAAAAGGTGAGAATAAAGTCAGCCTCCATAACCTGCATCGCTATGTAGCGGGTAATTATTCACTTGAAATAAAACTGCTTACTGGCGAGCTGTTGGAGATCATTCCACTGGAAAAAAAATAAATTTTTAACGCATTATAACCCGACAGCCGTTTTAATCCGATAACCCTTCAGTATATGGTGTTAACCATGCCAGGGGGCAGGGCGAAAGCCTGCCCTTTGCAATAAATACTCGTTATTTTTGTGGCATGACAAAACTGAGCATCAACATCAATAAGTTCGCTACATTGCGCAACAGCCGGGGTGGTAATAACCCGGATGTATTAAAAGCCGTCATAGATGCGCAGCTATTTGGTGCCGATGGCATAACCGTACACCCCCGCCCCGACGAACGGCATATCCGTTATGCCGATGTAAGAGCCATCAAAAAAATAATCACCACCGAATTTAATATTGAAGGCAATTGTCGGGAACAAAAATTTGTAGACCTGGTGCTGGAGGTAAAACCTACCCAGGTTACGCTGGTGCCTGATGCGGAAGGCCAGTTAACTTCTGATCACGGCTGGGATACGATCACCCACCAACAATACCTGACCGATATCATCGGCATATTTAAAAAAGCCGGCATCCGGACATCGCTTTTTACGGATCCCGATGTAAAAATGGTGGAAGGCGCTGCAGCCACGGGCACCGACCGGATTGAATTATACACGGAAGGTTATGCGCGGGCATTTGCTACCGGCAACAAAGAAGCGGCCGTTGCCCCTTATGCCGCTGCCGCGGAAAAAGCGGTAGCGATGGGCCTGGGCATCAATGCTGGCCACGACCTGGACCTGGACAACCTTCAATATTTTGCCCGTTGTATACCCGCTCTTTCGGAAGTCTCCATTGGTCATGCCCTGGTTTGCGATGCCCTGTACCTGGGATATGAAAACGCAGTTCAATTGTACAAGCGCCAATTGCAATAAAACACGCGTGTTTTTACCTTGCTTGGAATAGTCCTACGGATAATAGTCAATAAAAAGAGGACTGGTTACCAGCCATTTAATAATCCTCATTTTGAATAAACAGTAAATTCCGAATTTTTTTAACAAAAGACTTGCATTGGTAAAAATACCGTGCAATCTTTGTAATGGAATTGGTTCAGAGCAGAGAGAGAAAAGCCTACGCAGAGACATGAACGCCAGCATCGCAGCAAAATAAACCAGCTGTCTTTATCCATCCATACCGGCTTCCAGTTATCCCGATGAAAAACATTTGCAGGTTAATACCGCAGTTGATCCCTAACCTTTAAAATGTTTTTATGTTGATTACCCGTACCCTCATCACAGCGCTGCTTGTCAGCACCTCCCTGTTTTCTTTTGCCCATACAGGTATACCCACGCTTAAAGCAAAAGCCCGGACCGGCCGCAGCAGCAAGAATGCCACCGCTTACATTTTCCATTTTGATAACACCGTTAACAAAAACAACTCGGTAGACTCGGTATTGGTGATCCTCGATAAATATGATCATTCCGGTGCCGGCATCGTAAGAAAAGTTTTTCACCCGGGTGCAGACAATCAAATTGTGATTGAAGATTTGCCCGCCGGAAAATATTATGCGGATATTTATGTGCTTGGTATGTACAAGCAGCATTTTTCCACTGTTATTTACACAGCAAAGTCGGTAAAGAAAAATAAGATTGACCTGGCACTTGATTACACCGATGCCTATGTGCCGGGCAATACGGGTATGCCGGCAGAAAACCCTGCCATGTTTACCTATTTGCCAAACAGGAATTAGAACAGGTACGCCCCGGCTAACAGGTATCGTTCCCTTGGCGCCATGGAGCAAACGGAAGAATATTTCTTACAAATTGATTTTTGAACGAATCAACTGATCAGCTGTTCGTTCAGCCTTCCCCGGCAAAATAAGGCGGATTACCTCAAATATGGCAAAAGCCGCATTACCTTACCGCACCGGAGCTAACTTTGCGGTCAATGAAAAATAAAACGGGGCAAATATTGATGCATGTCACCGGCTGCATTGCATTCCTGTCGCTGCCGGTATTACTTTCGCCGGATGTATCCTGGGATTTTCGTTTTATCAGGCTGCATCCTTTCCAGGAAGAATTTATTACCTATACACTGCTGCTGCTGTTCTTTTACCTGCACCACTTTTTATTGATGCCCGATCTTTTTTTCAGGCAAAAATTTTTTGCCTATGCCGGCTTTGTGCTGCTGAGCTATGCAGGCATCGCTTTTTTACCGCATATTGTTGTACCCGGCAACCATACTACAAGGTTTCAAACAGCCGATAGCCGGCCACCTGAAGCGGGTCAGCCCGGTGGCGGACCGGTGGAACCCAACCGGCCACCGAATGGTCTGCAACCGCCCAGGCCCGGAAAGGATGGGCAGCAAATGCCACCGCCAGGCAACGGTTTGCCGGAACCACGCGAACAGCGAAACGACAGTGGCCGCTTCACCGGCGCGCAACCGCCTCCTAACCCCGGGCCGCCGCCCGGTGGCTGGCAGGGACTTGGCAGGGGATTCGGTTTCTTTACCCGGATGCCGCATTTTGAATACCTGTTCCAGTTTATGATGGTGCTGGCATTGTCTGCCCTGATCCGCGTAAACAACCGGCTGCGGCAATCGGAAAAAGAAAGAGTAACTGCAGAACTCTCTTACCTGAAAGCACAGATCAACCCGCATTTCCTTTTCAACACACTGAACAGTATTTATTCCGCCGCTATTGATGAGAATGCCGACAATACCGCTTCCGCCGTGGTAAAATTATCTGGCATGATGCGGTATGTGATCAGTGAGGCCCACCACGATTATGTGGCCCTTGAAAAAGAACTCGATTATATCAGCGATTATATCGAGCTGCAAAAAATAAGGCTTGGAAGCACCGTTGAAGTATTATACAAAGTAACCGGACATGCGGCGGGCGAACAAATAGCCCCGCTGATCCTTATTTCATTTATAGAAAATGCTTTTAAACACGGAGTGAACCCTGAAACAGCTTCCGCAATTGATATCGGGATCGCTATTGACGCGCATACCCTGCAGATGAGGGTGCAGAACAACAAGGTAAGAACAGTTCATACCGATGCTGTAAAAACAAATGTAGGATTGCAAAATACCCGCAACAGGCTACAACTCCTTTATCCTTCAAAGCATGAACTGGCTATTAAAGATGATGAAAAAGAATTCCTGGTATTGCTTAAAATAAACCTGCAATGATAAAAGCCATTGCCATAGACGATGAACCCCCGGCACTGAAACTGATTGAGCATTTCTGCAGCCGGACGGAAGATGTTTTACTGGAAAAAACATTTACCATGCCCGCAGAAGCGCTCAGGCACCTGCGTAAATTTCCGGTTGACCTGGTTTTCCTTGATATACAGATGCCTTCCATCAACGGCATCGAGTTTTACAAAGCCATTAAACAGGATACCATGGTTATTTTTACCACCGCCTACAGTGAATATGCAGTGGAAGGCTTTAATGTCAGCGCCGTGGATTACCTGCTTAAGCCCTTTACCCTCAAGCGTTTTCAGCAGGCCGTAGCAAAGGCCGTAGAATATTACCAGTACAAAAAACAACCCAGCAGCGAAACGCCCCGGCACCTGTTCATCCGGGCCGATTACAGCCTGCTGAAAATAGCGCTTACTGATATCGTTTATATTGAAGGACTGGATGATTACCTGAAGATACACCTGGCCGGCGGCCACCCCGTAGTGGCCAGGATGACCATGAAATCCATGCTGGAAAAACTGCCCGCCAATGATTTTGTACGCGTGCACCGTTCCTATATCATTCCTTTTAACCGCATAGAAAGCTATCGCAATAAAATGCTTACCGTTGCCGGCCAGGAAATACCAACCGGCAGCAGCTACGAGGAAAATTTCCTAAAATATTTTAACAAATAACCCTATTACCCGCAGCATTTCGTTTGTTCGTCTCATTTGATTTTTCGGGTGTTGTTTTTTTACAATTTTTGTATGGCAGTTGCGTATGGAAGCGTGCTACCGTCCTTACAATTATAAACCTAAAAAAAACACCATGGAACAGTCGAGAAAAAGCTTTCTTAAAAAATTCCTGATTGGTGCCAGTACGGTACCGCTCATATTGGAAGCCTGCAAAAAAGATGCGGTCACTGATGCTGCTACGGCTACCACCACCACAACCACAACCGGTACAGGCAGCTGCACGGTAACACCCACGGAAACAGCGGGACCCTTCCCCACCATCACCCCATCGTCGCTGGTACGATCAGATATCCGGCTAGACAGAACCGGTGTTGCCTTTACCATTACCATCACCGTTACCAACAAGAACAACAGTTGCGCCGCACTGGCAGGGGCCATTGTAGACATCTGGCATTGCGATAAAGACGGCAATTATTCGGAATATGGCGGCACCGGCATGCAAAGCACCAACTATACGGCTGTGCATTTTCTAAGGGGCCGGCAAACCACCGATGCAAACGGGCAGGTAAGTTTTACCTCTATCTTTCCCAGCTGGTACTCGGGCCGTGCCACCCATGTACATGTGCATATTTATAATTCGGCAGGTACTTCTTTACTAATTACCCAGATTGCCTTTCCGGAAGCAACGGACAGTGCGGTGGTTGCTGTAAACGCCAGCACGGCCAACGGGTATACCAAGGGCATGAGCGGCTATACTTATAATGCTTCAGATAATGTGTTTTCCGACGATACAGCGGGTGCAGAGATCGGCACTGTTACCGGTAGCATTGCCGCAGGCTTTACCCTTACCAAAACCGTGAATGTGGCTGCGTAGGCAGCGTGAATACAGCGGCCAGCCGCGCGACAATTTTTTAGTTATGCAAAAAAACATCATCCGTCTCTGCTACCGTAAAGTCATCGATGCCGCTTCGCAGCAGGCATGGGACAGGCATGTATTTGACAGTACGTATAACGAGTTACTGCTTCAATCGCAATTTTATAACCGGGAAAAAAAATATACCAGCTTCAGTGATATGCTGCTGCATATTCCCGCGGCGGAAAAACTTCATTTCCTGGTAAGCGCTGCAGTAACGGGATATTTGCAGCAGCTCGAAGGCAAGGTGCCGGATATTTTGAACAGCCTAAGCAAACAGTGCCTGGCATTCAGCCAGTACCACTTCGAGATCATACAGTCTGATACAAAAAACAAAGACAGGCACCAGGTGGCCATTGATTTTTTTACCGGGCCCCTGTTATGGCTGGGTACCATACAGGATCACCTGCTTGTAACTGCGGCGGATGGCGAACAAACGAGTGACGGGCTGTTAACGCAACTGATAGCTTTACAACCACGGTTGGGCATCTACTCTTTTAAAACCGAAACGGCATAAAAACAGCAACAACAATCAAAATATTCCTGGCAGAAGAAAGGGGCTTGGCGGAAACCAATCATTTCAGAAGCCTGTTTACACTCAACTTCGGGAATTATTTTAACAAACACAAAGGACCCATAGGCGATATCTATGCTGTAAACGATGATGCGCTGGATGGCGGCCGTTCGCTGCACATGGAATTACCCGCCTGCTCTTATATTATTTTACTGCCGGTGGTGGGCGCCGTCTATTACACGGATAACCATGGCAATGAAAGCCTGGTAGCTGCCGGCCAGGTGCAGGTGCTGCGGTTGCCGGCGGGCGCTTCTTATTCCATCACAAACCCCTTTAAAAAAGACCTGGTTAATTTTCTGCAAGTATGGATAAAAGCCATACCGGAAGAGCCGCCCGCCAACTGGCCTGTTATCACTTATGACATCAATGAAAAACCTGATAGCCTGTTTCCCGTTCTCCCAGGCGAAACGACCGAAAGCCTTTTCCGGCTTGCGATCGGAAAGTTCAGCGGACGCGCGGAAACGATGTACCAGGCGCACGCAAACAGTGCGGGCTTATTTGTATTTGTACTGGAAGGCGCTTTTGAAGTGGAAGGGCGGCTCTTGCACGCCAGGGACGGACTATGGCTCACGGATACAACCGCCGTGGAAATGGAAGCACTCAGCAACGACGCCATTTTGTTGCTGCTTGAACTGGTTGAATAGTTGATGGGTTGACCGGTAAAAACCCGTCGACCCATCAACTAATCAACTGACCAATTAACTACCACCTGCCACGCTCATGGTACCGGCCCCTGTCTCCGCGGCCGCCACCATATTCTCCGCGCGGGTAGCCCCCGTTACCTCCTCTCCTGTCCTGATATACGGGATGTCCGTAACCACCCCTTGCATAACCACGGTAGTCCCGTAGCATTACCTGGTCGTGCCGGTACCTGTATGGCGCGTATAAAGACCGGTGATCATTAAAATGAAACCAGGGGTTGTGTTCATTCAATACCACTTTGTAACCATTGTACAGATCATAATTGCTGTACCGGCCGGGCAGGGAAGAAGCGTACACCCAATTACCGCGATCAAAATAAACGAACTGGCGGCGGGGCACACAGTAATACGCTTCCACATCTGGCAGGTAATAATTTTCTGCATAATCGTACCCGGAAGGACCCCATGCCGGCTGATCATTAATATTGATGCCTGCGTTGATGTCTGCCTGAAATTGCGCGCCGGCAGACTGATACATAAAAAGACTTCCGGCAAACATAAAAC
>CAXTMV010000009.1:0-49044 GCA_964245425.1 uncultured Flavihumibacter sp.
CGCCTGACTTACTCGAAGTTCAGATTCAGACTTTTAAGGAGTATTTTCAATTAGAGACCACGCCGGATAAGCGTAATATCGAGGGTTTGTTCAAGGTGTTCAAGGAGAATTTTCCCATCACCGATACCCGCAATATTTTCGTACTGGAGTTTCTCGATTATTTTATCGATCCGCCCCGTTACACCATTGAAGAATGTATGGAGCGTGGTCTTACCTATGCCGTTCCCCTGAAAGCCAAACTGAGGCTCAGCTGTAACGACGAGGAGCATGTAGACTTCCAAACCATTGTTCAGGATGTATTCCTGGGCAATATTCCCTATATGACCCCGCGCGGCACTTTTGTGATCAATGGCGCCGAACGTGTGGTCGTAAGCCAGCTGCACCGCTCACCCGGTGTATTCTTCGGCCAGTCCATACACCCCAACGGAACCAAGATCTATTCCGCCAGGGTGATTCCTTTCAAAGGCGCCTGGATGGAATTTGCCACCGACATCAACAATGTGATGTATGCTTATATAGACAGGAAGAAAAAATTCCCGGTTACCACCCTGTTGCGTTCCATCGGTTACGAAACAGATAAGGATATCCTGGAACTGTTTGGTATGGCCGACGAAGTAAAAACAGATAAGAAATCACTCGAAAAGCACATCGGTAAAAAACTGGCGGCCCGTGTACTCAGAACCTGGGTAGAAGATTTTGTGGATGAAGATACCGGTGAAGTGGTTTCCATTGAACGCAACGAAATTGTAATGGAGCGCGATACCATCCTGGATGAAGAAGGCATCGACACCATCAGTGAAATGGATGTGAAAAGCGTATTCCTGCAAAAAGAAGATGTGGGTGGCGACTATGCGATCATCTACAATACTTTAAATAAGGATACTTCCAACAGCGAACTGGAAGCGGTACAGCATATCTACCGCCAGCTGCGCGGCGCAGATGCACCGGATAATGAAACCGCCCGCGGAATCATTGATAAATTATTCTTTAGCGACAAACGCTATGACCTGGGTGAAGTAGGCCGCTATAAGATTAATCGTAAACTCGGGCTGAACCAGCCCCTCGATCATAAGACACTTACCAAAGAGGATATGATTGAGATTATCAAATACCTGGTTCGGCTTACCAATGCCAAGGCAGATATTGATGATATCGATCACCTGAGCAACCGCCGTGTACGCACCGTAGGCGAGCAGCTGTATGCCCAGTTTGGTGTGGGCCTTGCCCGTATGGCAAGGACCATTCGTGAAAGAATGAATGTGCGCGACAATGAAGTGTTTACGCCGGTGGATCTGATCAACGCCAGAACCGTTTCTTCCGTTATCAATTCCTTCTTCGGAACCTCGCAGTTGTCGCAGTTCCTCGACCAGACCAATCCCTTGAGTGAAATCACCCACAAACGCCGTATATCCGCGCTCGGGCCGGGTGGTCTTAGCCGCGAACGTGCCGGCTTTGAAGTTCGTGACGTGCATTATTCGCACTATGGAAGGCTTTGTACCATTGAAACACCAGAAGGACCAAATATCGGTCTGATCTCCACCCTGTGCGTACATGCCAAGATAAACGAAATGGGCTTTATTGAAACCCCTTACCGCAAGGTGGTGAATGGTAAAGTGAACATGAAGGAACTGGAGTTCCTGAGTGCAGAAGAAGAAGACAGCGCAAAAATTGCCCAGGCCAATACACCCGTGGATGATAAAGGACATTTTTCTGAACAGAAAATCATTTCCCGCCAGACAGGTGATTTCCCGATTCTTGAAAAAGAAGAGGTAGAATTCATGGACGTAGCACCCAACCAGATTGTTGGATTGAGCGCCTCGCTGATCCCGTTCCTGGAACACGATGATGCCAACCGTGCACTGATGGGTTCCAACATGCAACGCCAGGCCGTGCCGCTGATTCGTCCGCAGGTGCCCATTGTAGGCACCGGGCTGGAAGCCAAAGCAGCACGCGACGCAAGGGTGCAGCTGCTGGCAGACGGAGAAGGCATTGTGGAATATGTGGATGGTAACGAAATCCATGTTCGCTACGACAGGAATGATACCGACCGCCTGGTGAGCTTTGAAGAAGATCTGAAGATTTATAACCTGACCAAGTTTATCAAAACCAACCAGGAAACATCGATCTCGCAGAAACCGGCTGTTAAGAAAGGCCAGCGCGTAAAGAAAGACGATTTCTTAAGCGAAGGGTATGCCGTAAAAGACAGCGAACTGGCACTGGGCCGCAACCTGAAAGTGGCCTTCATGCCGTGGAAAGGCTACAACTTTGAAGATGCCATCGTTATCAATGAAAAAGTAGTCAGCGAAGACCTGTTTACTTCTATCCATATTTCCGAATATGAACTGGAAGTGCGTGATACAAAACTGGGAGAAGAAGAACTGACACCCGATATTCCCAATGTGTCTGAAGAAGCCACCAAGGATCTCGATGAGAATGGTATCATCCGCATCGGCGCTACCGTAAAAGAAGGTGATATTATTATCGGTAAGATTACGCCAAAAGGGGAAAGTGACCCCACCCCGGAAGAAAAACTGCTGCGCGCCATCTTTGGCGACAAAGCCGGCGATGCAAAAGACGCTTCGCTGAAAGCACCCAACGGAGTAGAAGGGGTGGTGATCAATAAAAAATTATTCCAGCGCGCCAAGAAAGACAAGAATGCCAAAGTGCGTGAAAAAGCACAGCTGGAAAAACTGGAGAAAGTACACGAGAAGAATACGGAAGATTTAAAAGAATTGTTGCTGAATAAACTGCAGACCCTGCTGAGAGAATACAGCTCTGCCGGCGTAAGCAACAACTTCGGTGAAATGCAGATTGGCAAAGGCGCAAGGTTCAATGCCAAAAACCTGGCTTCCATCGATTACCTAAACGTAAATCCGCTGGGCTGGACAGGTGATGCACATACCGATGAGCTCATCAACGTACTGCTGCATAATTACAGCATCAAATACAATGAAGAGCTTGGCAGGTACAAGAGAGAAAAATTCAATATTTCCATCGGGGATGAATTGCCCGCCGGTGTATTGAAACTGGCAAAAGTATACCTCGCTGTTAAGCGTAAGCTGAAAGTGGGCGATAAGATGGCCGGCCGCCATGGTAACAAGGGCATCGTAGCAAAGATTGTTCGTGCGGAAGACATGCCTTTCCTGGAAGACGGTACACCGGTTGATATTGTGCTGAACCCATTGGGTGTACCTAGCCGTATGAACCTGGGCCAGATATATGAAACCATTCTCGGATGGGCAGGGGAGAAATTGAAAGTGAAGTTTGCCACGCCCATTTTTGACGGTGCCACCACGGAAGAGATTGAAAGATATTGCAATGATGCAGGTATTCCGCTGAACGGTCACACCTACCTGTTTGATGGTGAAACCGGCGAACGCTTCCACCAGAAAGCAACCGTGGGTATTATTTATATCATCAAATTACACCACATGGTGGATGATAAGATGCATGCCCGTTCCATCGGACCCTACAGTCTTATCACGCAACAGCCGCTGGGTGGTAAAGCCCAGTTTGGTGGTCAGCGTTTTGGTGAGATGGAAGTATGGGCACTGGAAGCCTATGGCGCTTCTAACATATTGCAGGAGCTGTTGACGCTGAAGTCTGATGATATCATCGGCCGCGCTAAAACATACGAAGCCATTGTGAAAGGAGAGAATATTCCAAGACCAGGTATTCCCGAATCATTCAATGTGCTTGTACACGAGCTGAGGGGACTGGGGCTGGATCTTAAGTTTGAGTAAGAAATAAGCTGCTGCTGATAGCTACGAGCTATGAGCAAATACAAAACAGCGGGTCAAAACATTTTGCTTGGAGCTCGTAGCTCGAAGCTCATCGCTAAAAGCTCAATTAAACATATGGCTATCAGAAAAGATAACAATCGTCAGAGAGCGAGTTTTACTTTTTCTAAAATCACTATTGGCCTTGCTTCGCCGGACAGCATCCTGGAGAGAAGCTTTGGTGAAGTACTGAAGCCCGAAACCATCAATTACCGTACGTACAAACCCGAGCGCGATGGTTTGTTCTGCGAGCGGATTTTTGGACCGGTTAAGGATTATGAGTGTGCCTGCGGAAAGTACAAACGTATCCGTTATAAGGGTATCGTATGCGACCGCTGCGGTGTGGAAGTAACCGAGAAGAAAGTGCGCCGCGAAAGAATGGGCCATATTAAACTGGTGGTGCCGGTGGTACATATCTGGTATTTTAAAAGCCTGCCCAATAAAATTGGTTACCTGCTGGGCGTAAGTTCTAAAAAACTGGAGACCATTGTTTATTATGAACGCTATGTAGTAATACAGGGCGGCGTGAAAGAAAGCCTGAACACCGGCGACCTTTTAACAGAAGAAGAATACCTGGAAATACTGGATACGCTTCCCAAAGACAATCAATACCTGCCCGATGATGATCCGCAGAAATTCATTGCCAAAATGGGTGCGGAAGCGGTGCACGACCTGCTGCAGCGTATCGATCTTGACAGCCTGAGCGCCCACCTGCGCCATGCCGCCGCCAACGAAACCTCGCAGCAGCGTAAGGCAGACGCCTTGAAACGCCTGAGCGTGGTAGAAGCGTTCCGCGATGCCAACTCAAGAATTACCAACCGTCCTGAATGGATGGTTATGCAATACATACCGGTCATACCACCCGAACTGCGCCCGCTGGTGCCCTTGGATGGTGGCCGCTTTGCCTCTTCCGATTTAAATGACCTGTACCGCCGCGTTATTATCCGCAACAACCGTTTGAAACGTTTGCTGGAAATTAAAGCGCCTGAAGTGATCCTGCGTAATGAAAAACGCATGCTGCAGGAAGCGATCGACAGCTTGTTCGATAACTCACGTAAATCAAATGCCGTTAAAGCAGAAGGTGGCCGTGCACTGAAATCCCTGAGCGATGTGCTGAAAGGTAAACAGGGTCGCTTCCGCCAGAACCTGCTGGGTAAACGTGTTGACTATTCCGGCCGTTCTGTAATTGTGGTAGGACCTGAACTGAAATTGCACGAGTGCGGTCTGCCAAAAGATATGGCGGCTGAGCTGTTCAAACCATTCATCATCCGCAAACTGATTGAAAGAGGTATTGTAAAAACAGTAAAGAGTGCCCGCAAACTGGTTGATAAAAAAGAAGCCATTGTCTGGGACATTCTTGAAAATATATTGAAGGGTCACCCGGTTATGTTAAACCGTGCCCCTACGCTGCACCGTTTATCCATCCAGGCTTTCCAGCCAAAACTGGTAGAAGGTAAGGCGATACAATTGCACCCGCTGGTATGTTCTGCGTTCAATGCCGACTTCGACGGTGACCAGATGGCCGTACACGTACCGCTGAGCAATGCAGCCGTACTGGAAGCACAGTTGCTGATGTTGTCTTCTCACAATATCCTGAACCCGCAGAATGGTACGCCCATCACCCTTCCTTCGCAAGACATGGTACTGGGACTGTATTATATCACCAAGGGTAAGAAATCGACCGATAAGGAAAAAGTACGCGGCGAAGGAATGGCTTTTTACAGCGCCGATGAAGTAATCATTGCACACAATGAAGGCAAGGTTGACCTGCATGCCTGGATAAAAGTAAAGACCAATGTGCGGGAAGGCGGAGAACTGAAAAAGAAGCTCATCGAAACCACCGTGGGCCGTGTTATTTTCAACCAGGCCGTGCCCAAAGAAGTAGGTTTTGTGAACGCCCTGCTTACCAAGAAATCACTGCGTGAGATCATCGGTGACATCACCAGCATTACCAATGTACCAAAGACCGCTAAATTCCTGGATGATATCAAGCAGATCGGTTTCCGTACTGCCTTCCAGGGTGGTTTGTCTTTCAGTGTAAATGACCTTATCATTCCTGATCTGAAAGAACAACTGCTGGTAAATGCAAAAGTGGAAGTAGACGAGGTATGGGACAACTATAACATGGGTCTTATTACCAATAACGAACGATACAACCAGATTGTAGATATCTGGAGCCGTGTGGATACCCGTATCACGGAAACCCTTATACGCGAACTGGCCAATGATAGACAAGGGTTCAACTCTGTTTATATGATGCTCGACAGCGGTGCGCGCGGATCCAAACAGCAGATTAAACAGCTGGCTGGTATAAGGGGCCTGATGGCCAAGCCGAGAAAAAGCGGCAGCACGGGTAGTGAGATCATCGAAAACCCTATCCTGTCTAATTTTAAAGGCGGCCTGAACGTACTCGATTACTTTATATCTACCCACGGTGCCCGCAAAGGTCTGGCCGATACCGCGCTGAAAACAGCCGATGCCGGTTACCTGACCCGCCGTTTGGTTGACGTTGCCCAGGATGTGGTAATAACAGAAGAAGATTGCGGAACATTGCGTGGTATTGCCACCACCGCATTAAAAGATAACGAGGATATTGTTGAGCCACTGGTAGACCGCATTGTTGGGCGCACATCGCTCCACAACGTATACCATCCGCTTACAGACGCATTACTGGTAACCGCCGGAGAACAGATTACGGATGCGATTGGTAAAGCCATCGAAGAAGCCGGTGTGGAAACCATCGAAATCCGTTCTGTACTTACCTGCGAAAGCAAAAGAGGTGTATGCGTAAGATGCTATGGTAAAAACCTGGCAACCGGGTATACCGCGCAAAGAGGCGATGCAGTGGGTATTATTGCTGCACAGTCAATCGGTGAGCCGGGCACCCAGCTGACCCTCCGTACCTTCCACGTGGGTGGTGTGGCCGGTTCCGCTTCCGTAGAATCTTCTTTGTTTGCCAAATTTGACGGTACCATCCAGTTCGATGGTCTGCGTACTGTAACCACAGACAACAACGAAGGCCAGAAAGTGCAGATAGTTATCGGTCGTACCGGTGAAGTAAGAATTACAGATGTGAAGAATGATCGGCTGTTGATTACCAATAACATTCCTTATGGCGCCACACTGGCGGTTAAAGACGGACAGAAAATAACCAAGGGTGAAATCATTTGCACCTGGGATCCTTATAACAATGTGGTGATTGCAGAAATTGCCGGTGTGCTGAAATTTGAACATGTAATTGAAGGCATCACTTTCCGTGAGGAAGCCGATGAGCAGACTGGTCACCGTGAAAAAGTAGTAATAGAATCAAAAGATAAAACCAAGATCCCCTCTATACTGGTAGAAGGCAAGGAAATTAAATCGTACAACTTACCCGTGGGCAGCCATATTGTAATGGATGGTGGCGACGATGTAAGGGCCGGCCAGGTAATTGTAAAAATTCCTCGTGTACTGGGTAAGTTAAGAGATATTACCGGTGGTCTGCCGCGTGTAACGGAATTGTTTGAAGCACGTAACCCGGCCAATCCCGCCATAGTTTCTGAAATTGACGGTGTAATTGCATTTGGCGCCATCAAACGTGGTAACCGCGAAATTGTGATTGAAGCAAAAGATGGCGTAGTGAAAAAATACCTCGTGCCTTTGACCCGCCAGATCCTGGCACAGGATGGTGACTTTGTAAAAGCAGGTACTTCCTTAAGCGATGGCCAAACAGCACCGGGCGATATCCTGGCGATTAAAGGTCCTTTTGCCGTGCAGGAATATGTAGTGAATGAAATTCAGGAGGTATACCGTTTACAGGGTGTAAAGATCAACGACAAGCATATTGAGGTAATTGTAAGGCAGATGATGAAGAAACTGGAAATCGTTGACCCGGGTGATACCCGCTTCCTGGAAGAAGATACCGTTGACAAACTGGAATTCCTGGAAGAAAACGATTACACATTCGACAAGAAAGTGGTAACCGAAGCCGGCGACAGCATCAAGCTGAAAGCAGGCCAGATAGCCACCCTGCGTGAGGTAAGGGAAGAAAATTCCATCCTGCGCAGGTCTGATAAAAAGCTGGTTGAGTACCGCGATGCAAAACCGGCTACTTCGCAGCCATTGCTGCTGGGCATCACAAAGGCATCACTTGGTACCCAAAGCTGGATATCAGCTGCTTCTTTCCAGGAAACAACCAAGGTATTGAGCTCAGCTGCCATCCAGGGCAAAACAGACGAAATGCTGGGGCTGAAGGAGAACGTCATCACCGGTCACCCAATACCCGCCGGTACAGGTTTGCGTGAGTTTGAGAATATGATTGTAGGCAGCAAGGAAGAATATGAACTGCTGCAGACAACCAAAGAGGCCATGAACTTTGATGATGAAGAATAAGCCGGTGGCAAATCATAACTAATACAATGAAAGAAGTAGGAAGGTAAAACTTCCTGCTTTTTTTATTTGTGTAATAATCATATTTTGCGCAACCGTTGTGCAAATACTTTTAACAATTTCCTTTTTTTCAAAGAATCTAACTTGCTTTAAATTTCAGGCGCATGAAACAACTTTCCCTCTTACTAAGTATCCTTGCGATTGGTATATCCGGCACCTTGCTTTTTCTGCACCTGAAAGAAGGTGCCCCGGTGAAACAAGTGGTAACAGCCACTACCCCCGCAGTGCCCGGAAACAGTTTTAAAATTGCTTATTTTGAACTGGATTCATTGCAAAGCAACTACCAGTATTTCAAAGACGAATTGAACACACTTAAAACAAAGGAAGTATCCAATAATAACGAGCTGGCGTCTATTGAAAAGTCTTACCAGAAGAAAATTGCCGAGTGGCAGCAGAAAGGTAATAATATGTCGCAGGCAGAGGCGGAAGCTGCCAACCGCGAGTACCAGCAGATGCAGCAGAATTTCCAGAACCGGAAACAGCAGCTGGACCAGAATATCAACGACCAGATGAACAGCACCCGCAAAAAAATACGCGACCGCCTGGAAACCTACCTGAAAGAATATAACAAAGACAGGAATTACGCTTATATATTCTCCGATTTTCCGGAAGGTATTTTTTATAAAGACACGGTCTATAACATCACCAACGATCTCATAAAGGGCCTGAACGACTCGTATAAGAAGAAGGAATAATGCTTCGCCGCCCCCGGGCGGTTTTTTTATGCACCCGGCAGCTGGATGAACAGAACACAGCCAGTGGCCATCGCTTCTTCTTACCTGTTTTCCTTATCTTCAGCATTCATTTGATACCTGATGACAGAACAACCTTCCTCTTTTAAGCCTTCGCTGGGGTTGCTGGATGCAACCATGGTAGTGGCCGGTTCCATGATAGGGTCCGGTATTTTTATTGTAAGCGCAGACATTACCCGCAATGTGGGCAGCGCCGGCTGGCTGATACTGGTATGGCTGATCACCGGTTTTATGACACTGACAGCAGCAGTTAGTTATGGCGAGCTGAGTGCCATGTACCCCAAAGCAGGCGGTCAGTATATTTATTTAAAAGAGGCATTTAACCCGCTGGCGGGCTTTCTGTACGGATGGAGTTTTTTTGCTGTTATACAAACCGCCACCATTGCAGCCGTAGGCGTGGCATTCTCCAAATTTGCCGGCTATTTTTTTCCCATCCTGGAATTGAAAGATGAAAATATTCTGGTACAACTGGGCAGCTTTAAACTATACCCTGCACAATTGCTGTCCATTATCCTCATCGCTTTTCTTACCTATATCAATACCAAGGGCATTAAAGGTGGCAAGCTGATACAGACCACTTTTACCGTAACCAAATTGCTGTCCCTGTTTGGCCTGATTGGGTTTGGCTTTTTACTGGCGGCAAAAGGCAGTATCTGGCATGGCAACTGGCAGGATGCCTGGAGCATGAAAAGCCTGTCTGCCAATGGCAATACCATTTCAATCACCGGCACGGCCATGATCGGCGCCATTGCCGCAGGCATGGTAGGCTCCATCTTTAGCAGCGATTCCTGGAACAATGTAACTTTTATTGCAGGCGAGATCAAAAACCCACAACGCAATATCGGGCTCAGCCTGTTCCTGGGTACGCTGATCGTAACCATCATTTATGTTTGTGCCAACCTGATGTACATCAGTGTGCTGCCATTGCATGAAGTGGCATTTGCGCAGCAGGACAGGGTGGCGGTATCCGCTTCCAACGCTATTTTCGGAAACATCGGCACCTATGTTATTGCCGTCATGATCATGATCTCGACCTTTGGTTGTAATAATGGCCTGATACTGGCCGGTGCCCGGGTATATTATACCATGGCACAGGACGGCCTGTTTTTCAAAAAGGCCGGCATGCTCAACAAAAATGCGGTTCCGGAATGGGCACTCTGGGCACAGTGCGTGGTGGCTTCCATTCTATGCCTGAGCGGCCGGTATGGAGATCTGCTGGATATGGTGGCATTTGTGGTAGTCATATTTTATGTACTCACCATTGCCGGTATATTTGTGCTCAGGAGAAAAAGGCCCGATATCGTTCGGCCCTACAAGGCTTTTGGCTACCCGGTATTACCGATTATTTATATCCTGATGGGTATTGCGTTTTGTATAGCGCTTATTTTTCAAAAGCCGGTCTATGCAGGCTGGGGCCTGGGTATTATGTTATTGGGCATCCCTTTGTATTATATTGCAAAGCGTGGTAATACACCTGTGTAAAGCGGCCAGGTTAAATATTTTTTTGTATGGATTTTGACAAGCTTTTTCAAGACTTTTCAAATTGTAAAGTAGGCGTGGTGGGCGATGTGATGCTGGATACTTACTGGTGGGGACATGTAGATCGCATTTCACCGGAAGCACCGGTACCTGTAGTACTGCTTGATAAATGTGAACAACGCATCGGCGGTGCAGGCAATGTGGCGCTGAACCTGGTATCGCTGGGCGCGGCCACCAGCATCTTCTCTGTTATCGGTGAAGATGAGGCCGGGAAAACCCTCGATGGCCTCATGACCGCGCAGGGCATCGATACTTCTTATATTATCTGCAGCAACAGCCGGCGAACAACCGATAAAACCAGGATCCTCAGCCGCAACCAGCAGATGATGCGCCTGGATGCGGAAACAACAGCCGACCTGAATACCGTGGCCGAAGATGCCCTGATTGGCCGGGTAACGGATTATATTGAACAGGAAAAGCCAGCAGTTATTATTTTTGAAGACTATAATAAAGGCGTGCTTACCACAAGGGTTATAGAAGCGCTTTTAGCCATTTGCCATAAGAATTCCGTGATTACAGCCGTTGACCCAAAAAGAAACAATTTTTTTTCTTATAAAGCTGTCACCATTTTTAAGCCCAACCTCAAAGAGGTCAAGGAAGGATTGAATCTACTGGCTACGAATACAGATATTGATTCGCTGCAGCAAATACACCATTTGCTGGAAGAAAAGCTGGGGCACGAAATATCTTTTATCACCCTGTCAGAAAAAGGTGTATTCTACCAGCGTAAGAACCAGGCGGATGTTATTGCATCGCATATTCGCCGCATTGCAGATGTTTCGGGTGCCGGTGATACCGTGATAGCCGTTGCGTCTTTATTATATGCGGTTACCAAAAACGTACAACTAATGGCAGCCGTTGCCAATATTGCGGGCGGATTGGTCTGCGAAGAAGTAGGCACTGCCGCCATCAGCAAGGAAAAACTTTTACAAGAATGCCAGCTCTTGCTTGGCTAAAAAGAAGATTTTTGGGATCGCGATTGTCCGGCAATGCATATCATGTTACAAAACACTCTATCCGAACAATAATAATTATAAGATTTTATGGTTGCTTC
Source organism: uncultured Flavihumibacter sp. (assembly GCA_964245425.1). Classification (GTDB taxonomy): domain Bacteria; phylum Bacteroidota; class Bacteroidia; order Chitinophagales; family Chitinophagaceae; genus JACMLD01. Next base: position 11,553 of record CAXTMV010000009.1, read on the forward strand.
GCAAATGCTCGACTGAAAATCACAAAATCACAAAATCTTAAAATCAGCCATCTCCGATGTCAAAACTTACAATGGCCATACATGGCGGCGCAGGAACCATTCTTAAAGCCGATATGACTGCCGCTCTCGAAAAAGCATATACCGAAGGGCTGGAGCAGGCATTAGATGCGGGATATGCAGTGCTGCTGGCAGGGGGTGATGCTGTAAAGGCAGTAATAGCAGCTACCAGTATACTGGAAGACAATATACTTTTCAATGCGGGCCGCGGTTCCGTCTTTACTAAAAAAGGCGTACATGAAATGGATGCCTCGGTTATGAACGGCAACACACTGGCCGCCGGTGCAGTAGCAGGCATCCGTAATGTGCGCAACCCCATTAAACTGGCAGCCGCTGTAATGATGCACAGCGATCATGTGTTTTTAAGCGGCGAGGGCGCGCAGGATTTTGCCATTCAACAAGGTATGCACCTGGAAGCGGATGAATATTTTTTTTCGCAATTCCGATACGACCAGTGGAAAAGCATCCGTGACTCCGATAACTATTCACTCGACCATGCCAGCCAGCCTGCCGAAGCACAGATGAAGGATAAAAAATTTGGAACCGTAGGCGCCGTGGCCTGCGACCAGAACGGTAATATTGCTGCAGCGACCAGCACCGGTGGCATGACCAATAAAAAATACGGACGCGTTGGCGACAGCCCCATCATCGGCAGCGGTACCTATGCCAATAATGCTACCTGCGCAATTAGTTGCACGGGGCATGGAGAGATTTTTATGCGCGCGGTAGCAGCTTATGATGTAAGCGCACTGATGGAATATAAAAATTACAACCTTCAGCAGGCAATGGATGAAGTGGTGCAAAAAAAACTGGTTAAGATGGAAGGGGAGGGCGGTATGATTGGCGTTGATGCCAGCGGCCAGGCTGCCCTGGTGTTCAACAGCGCAGGTATGTACCGTGGCCTGCGCAGTAGTGATGGCACACATGAAATAGCTATTTACCGCTAATCGGTTGCAGGGACAGGATTGAGCATCGGTATTTAAAAGGTTGCAGGTTGACTGATTGGTATTATTTATTCATGCGCGAATTTATCCGGATATGCAAAAATATGCTGTAATCGTTGCGGGCGGATCTGGTTTACGAATGAACGCGGGCATTCCAAAGCAATTTTTATTGCTGCAGGGTAAACCGATCTTATGGCATACCCTCAACGCTTTTTTTACCGCATACGATGATCTGCAAATAATCCTCGTTTTACCGGCAAACCATCTGGAAGCAGGCCAGTTGCTTTTAGCCGGCATGCCCTGGGCAGGGCAGGTACAAATAACGGCCGGGGGCGGTACCCGTTTTCAATCCGTGAAAAATGGCCTGGAACGAGTTGAAAAAAAAGGGGTTGTTTTTGTGCACGATGGCGTCAGGTGCCTGGTAACCCCCGTGTTGATAAAAAGGTGTTATGAAGCCACCATGGAAAAGGGAAATGCCGTGCCGGCAACAACAGCCATTGATTCTATCCGGATCGAACAGGAACAGGGCAATGAAGTAATTGACAGAAGCCGGGTACGCCTTATTCAAACACCACAGACTTTTTTTGCCGATACACTGCACAAGGCATTCGAACAACCTTATGAGCCGGGCTTCACCGATGAAGCAGGAGTGGTAGAAAAGACCGGTACGCGCATCAACCTCGTTGAAGGCGAAGCGAACAATATAAAAATTACAAGGCCCATCGATATCCTCATTGCTACACAGATACTGGCAGCGCGTGGGTCAATTTAATGGCATCATCGTTTTAACCATTGTAGAAAAAAGGGCAACCGGTTGATAACAAGATGCGGGTAGCTGACCTGCGTTGGTCCGAATTTTTTATAGAACCCGGCTACCGAAACAATATCAGATCCTTCAAAATCAAAAATAAGTTCGCGGCCTGCGTGGCTTTTTATAATATGGTCGAGCAGAAAATACACCGCATTGTTTTTTCTGCCGTTTACCGTAGGCGCACCCATCAGGTAATACAACCGTTTGTTGTCTATTCCAAAAAAAGCACCGGCCAGTAATTCGCCGGCGGGGTTCTTAACACCGGCAGTAAAACCTTTTCCGCTGGCCACGCATTGCTGCATCAACATATGAAAACGCTGAAAATCGGATGCTTTACTTTTGTTTAGTTTTCCATATGCCTGGCGGTACAAAGCCAGTACAACGGACGGGTCGATGGCATTTTCCACCCATAAACCCATGGCCGCCGCCTGGCGGATATTCTTTTTGGCATCGCCTGAATAATTGTTTAGTAACGCCGAATAAGGCTGTTGCAGCAACAGGATGAAGTTTGAGCGGGGATGGCAGACCAGGCTGGCGCCAGTCGTTTCGGGGTTCTGCTCATTCAATAACAAATCTACGTACGCAATACGGCCTGGCAGGGCATCAATGAATGCGGCAACGGTTTCTTTTTCTACCGGTAACGGACCTGTTATACCCAATTGTGCCGCAAACTGCGGCGTGTACACATAGGTAAGCCCTATTTTTTTTCGAATGGGCAGGGGCATCAGGTATTCATAATCGCCCATAACCAGCGCATCCCAGTAACAAAGCCCGTCGAGGTAAAAAGACTGGCTGTAAAGCAAACCATTGGCTGATTCGTTTATTCGCCGGTCCCATTTCTCCTTGTCTATCGCTGCATTGGGTAAATACCTTATTTGGCTATTCCTGTTCATTTGAAAATTAAAAATCCAGGTTCCTGTTTATTTTACGAAGGCTGAACTGCTGGATATCGATGCTGAATGAGATGGTTTTAAAAAGATAGCCGCTTCCCAGTGTTGATCTGAAATAGTCGCGGTATTCATGGCTGTACAGCAGGGGTAGATAAATGTTCAGTGTATTATAAAACAGCGAAAGCTGCAAACCTGCATCATATAAAAAACGGGCCGTGGGCGGATTGTTTTGCCAGGCATCTGCGTAGGTACCGATGTCTGCAAATATTTTTACCGGGAAAGCTTTGTCGGCAATATCAGAGACCAGGTTAACGGCCCCCAGCCAATTATCTGTTTTCCCGATCTTGCTGCTGAGCAAGTCGGTTCTAACTTTAAAGCCACCATCCCGCATCATTATCTGCCGGTTACCGGTTCCGTCAAATTCATTCCTTCCTATAAAATAATTACTGTAGGTATAATCTTCATAACCGTTGGCGCCGGTCATATTCAGCTGGTACCGATCGGTTTCAAATTGTTTTGTAATGGTCCTGGCACCCGTATAGAAAAATTTGCCTGCAAACAGCCTTGCAGTAAGCCCCGATTTGTTGTTGGCATAATTAAAATAATAATTGCCGGTAAAAGCTGCCCTGATAAATCCATCTGCCTGTTCCAGCTGTAACTGCGCCCGGTAGGGATAGAGTATGCGGTTGTTTTCCAGTACCAGTTTCAGTTGGGTCAGGTAACGGTTGGCACTTGTCTTTTCTACCACCTCGCTGGTGTCGGCCCCATTGATAACCGTTTTAAAGTTAAGCCCGTTTTCATTGATAAAAAAGGGTGTAAACTGTACATAGGCATGTTGTTGGCTAAGCGGATCGGCTTGCGGTAAAGTGAACCGCACAAAGGGTGCAATTTTCCTAAAAGCAGGGATTATTTTTTGTTGCCCGTTGTCTGGCTGAAAAGCGTCCATAGAAAAAGAAGCCGTGCTGAGGCCAATCTCCGTTTTGTAAAATAGTTTGTGCGGATACCAGGTATAGGAAATGCGGCCCAGGTAATTCAGACGTTTGCTGCCCGTTCCGTACAGGGGTGCCGCCAAAAACCTGAATTTGTTTTCGGGAAAGCCATAATTGTGAATGAGGGCGCCTACCATTGCTTTGTCGTAACTGTTATAACCCAATGCCGGAAAAAAATTGATGTAACGGTGTTTGTCGGTGCCGGCCAGCTTGAACAAACCAGGAACAGGTTGCAGGATTCTTTTTACCGGCGGTGGCAGGACGCCTTTTTTATCGGCCAATGAAAAAAAAGCGGCATTGTTCCGGCCACTCACCTCATTAACAACGGCAATAAAATCTTCCGGGTAAGGGTGTTTGAATTGCCAGCGTTGATAATAGACATGCATACAGCTGTCAAAAACAGTTCTGCCCAATTCCTTTTCCAGCAATGCCATCCACTTGCCTGTTTTATGGTAAGCCACCAGTCCGTAATTTAATTCGGTGAAATTTTCGGAAGGGGTATTAATGGGTTGATCCTGGTAAATGGCCACCAGTGATTGAAGCCCGAGTGCTTCCAGGGTTTCTTCGGCAGGCAGCTGCATAAAAGAATGACCGTCTTTGGGTGTTGCTGTTGGTTGGCCGGCTGCATACCGGTTATCATAATAAGTGTTGATACCTTCATCCATCCAGGGATAGGCTCTTTCATTTGTAGCCAGTATGCCCTGCAGCCAGTTATGGCCTACTTCATGTTCAATTACGTCTGCCAGTTCTGACGGGGAACTGCCCGGAGAAATACTGGTAATGGTGGGATATTCCATGCCGCCGCTGACACCCATTTTTGCTTCTACGGCACTAACCGTATTAAACGGGTATTCTCCTATCAGGGCAGAACGAAACCGAATGGCATTTTTAATATACGCCATGCTGTTTGTCCAGGCTGTTTTTTTGCCCGGCAGGTAATAGCTGTAGGCCTCAATAATTTTGCCCGAAGCCAATTGAAGCGTATCCTGCTGCACAATAAAACGTTTGTCTGCAAACCAGGCAAAATCATGCACATGGTCTTGGATAAACTGCAGCGTTTTGGTGCCTGCAGCAGAATAGGGATAAAGCTGTACTGTTTTTTTAATATGCTTGTAGGAGCCTTTTTTTACAATTGTTTTGCTGGTAACCGGTTCCCAGTTAAAATTATTTCTTTTTTTGAGCCACGCTTTCTCTGATTCATCCTGCAGTTTACCGGTGGCGGCTACTACATAGTTGTCTGGCAGGGTGATGCGGACATCATAGTTGCCGAACTCGCTGTAAAACTCCCCCTGATCGAGATAAGGCATCGGGTGCCAGCCGTTGCGATCGTATACTGCAGGTTTCGGAAACCATTGTGTAACCTGGTAAGATTGCCCGGTATGACCGCCACGGGAAAAATTTTCAGGCAGCTGAACATGAAAGGGAGTAGCAATAATTACCTGGCTGCCGGGGGCCAATGGCTGTGGCAGCAATAATTGAATGATGTCGATGTATTGCGGATGGTCGGCTGTTTCTGCCGTAACCCCGTTTACTTTGAAATCGAGGCGGTTGATATAGCCACGCTGTTCCTTATTACTGAAATAGAAATCCGTACGGCCATTGATAAGCAGTTGTTCGCTAAAAGCGGTCTTATCGTTTTTAAAGGCATTGGGCCATACATGAAACCAGATAAAACGAAGCGTATCGGGTGAGTGGTTGGTATAAGCTATCTTCTCATAGCCGTCCAGGCTGTGTTCGCGGTCATTTAAGCTAACATCGATGGTATAATTTACCTGCTGTTGCCAATATTGCGCGCGAACAGCAAAAGAGAGCGCCAGCGCCAGGATGCAACATGGAATTGATTTATGCAAGGACAGGGAATTTTGCCAAAAATAATTGAAAATGAGTGAATAGCGACAGGCTATTAACGATCATCCCGGAGATTAATTATACAGCAGCTGTCCTTTTATACCCCTTTCCCCAAAAAAATAATGCGGAGGGTGTGCAGCATGATCTTGAAGTCGAGCTTCAGGGATATATTCTCCATATAAATGAGGTCGTATTGCATGCGTTCGATCATCTGGGAAACGTCTTCCGCGTAGCCAAACTGAACCATTCCCCAGGAAGTGAGGCCGGGCTTTGTTTTAAGCAGGTATTTAAAATAAGGGGTTTGGGCGGAAATCAGGCCAATATAGTGTTTGCGTTCCGGGCGGGGCCCTACCAGGCTCATTTCGCCTATCAGCACATTAAATAACTGTGGCAGTTCATCGAGCCGCCATTTGCGCATGGTTTTTCCATAAGCTGTAATCCGCGGATCTTTGGGCGAAGACAGTGCAGGACCATCGGCTTCTGCCGCAGCATACATAGAGCGGAATTTATGAATGTAAAAAGGTTTTCCTTTATAGCCGATGCGTTCCTGGGCAAACAATACAGGCCCGGTGGAAGAGAGCCTTACACGAATGGCTACATAGAGCATGAGGGGCGATAGCAGTACCAGGCCGGCAATTGAAATAACAATATCCAGCAACCGTTTCACATTTTGTTGCCAGCTGGGTATCAGCCCTGTATTGATATTGGCCAGTACGGGACTCAGTACGTTTTCTGTTTTTACAGAACCGGCGAGGATATCAAAGATGCTGGGCACCATTTTTATATCCACCTCTTTTTCACTCAGGCGGTTGATAAGCTGTTCGGCTTCGCTTTTTTCGGCACGCGCCATGGCAATCACTACCACTTCCACCTGGCTATTGTCAATGATTTCTTCTAATTGTGCCATATTGCCCAGCCAGGGCAGGTTATTGGTCTGCATGATCTTCTCATTGCTTACAAACCCTGTATAATAAATACCCGATTGTTTCAGTGACTCCTGTGTATCGTTGTATACCTGCTCCGCAGCAACGGCATCACCCACCAGCACAGCATTGAATTGTACGGTGCCGGTACGCAGTTGTTTTTTTGCCATATAGAGCAGCAGCCACCGGCCGCCAATGGTAAATAAAAACTGCAGCAGAATAAAAAATCCCAGGGCGGTATAATAATAATGCAGGGTATGGTTCTTGTCGTTTAATACAATAACAAAAAATATAATGGTGCAGCCTACCAGCGTACAGGAGAGCGCGGTGGTTATTTCATTGAGCCTTGATTTTTTATACAGGGAGCCATAACTACCCGCCAGGAAAAAAAAAGCCAGCCACACAAAGGGCAATACGGCCAGGCCCAGCAGGAAACGGCTGTTCAGGTTCAGGTGATCATGCAGGTAATAAGGTTCTTTCAGCAGTTTCATGCGGATGCCGGTGAAGAGGATCCACGCCAGTACGGCCGCCAGGTAATCACTGCAGGCATACCATCCGATATGAATTTTCTTTTCAGCGGACATGCAGGCTCAGGTATTGATAGTAGCGTTTTTAATTTTATTCAGGATCTGGTGGGCAATATCCATGGCCCGGTAACCATCTACTTCACTTACAATGGTAGCTGTATTATTTACAATGGCATCCCGGAATTTTTCCAGCTCCAGTTTGATGGCATTGACCTCCGGGATGCTGGGGTTTAAAATCGCAATGGTTCTTTTACCGTGTGGGGTTTCCAGGTCAAATGAAAAAGCTTCCAGGTCTTTGGGTGATTTTAATTTAATGATCTCCGTTTTTTTATTCAGGAAATCGATGCCGATATAAGCGTCTTTCTGAAAAAGCCGCATTTTTCGCATGCGCTTCATAGAAATACGGCTGCTGGTCAGGTTCACCACGCAACCATTATTAAATTCTATGCGTACGTTGGCGATATCGGGTGTATCGGTCATAACGGCAACGCCGCTGGCAGAAATAGATTTAACCTCGCTCCTGACCAGGTTCAGGATGATGTCGATATCATGTATCATCAAATCCAGGATAACACTGACCTCGGTTCCGCGGGGGTTGAATTGCGCCAGGCGATGCACTTCAATAAACATCGGATTTAATTCCAGGTCCTGTGTGGCCAGGTAAGCCGGGTTAAACCGCTCTACATGGCCCACCTGCATTTTTATATTGCTTTCCTTGACCAGTTTCACCAGTACCCTGGCTTCTTCCATGGTATTGGCCAGGGGTTTTTCAACAAATACATGTTTGCCTTTTTTTATGGCTTTTTCACATAAATCGAAATGAAAAGGCGTGGGTGCCACTACGTCTATGGCATCGCAGGCGGCCATCAGCATTTCTGCATCCAGGAAACGCGGCAGCTGGTATTTTTCACTTACTTCCTGCGCAGACACGTCGTCCGGATCGTAAAACCCTACCAGTTCTACGCCGCTGATCTCCTTCCAGTTGTTTAAATGAAATTTTCCCAAATGCCCAACCCCAAAAATGCCCAGCTTAAGCATGTCTTTCTTTTTATGCGCCAAAGATAACAATCACGCATTAGCTATGGTTTTTTTTTACCCCACGGCAAAGGCGTTCATATTTCGGTCGTTCGCAGTTTTGCCAGTCTGCGCAATAAAACTTCCAACTACCGAACCAGGAACGCCTTATCCTTGTAAAGATCTTTTTCATTACCTTGCCGCCTTAAAATTATTCCTGATGAGCAAAATAGCCATTTTTATCTTTCTTGTACTTGGCGGCCTGTCCGCTGTAGCGCAGACGCCCAACACCCTTACAAAAAAAGAGCAAAAAGAAGGCTGGAAGCTGTTGTTCGATGGAAAAACAACCAAGGGCTGGCATACCTATCTCCGCGATACGGTAGGTTCCAAATGGCAGGTGAAAGAAGGGGCCATTGTTTTTGATCCGTCGCAGCCCAAAGAAGGCGGCGGTGATATTGTAACAAACGATAAGTATGAGAATTTTGAACTGCAGCTGGAATGGAAAATATCAAAGGGCGGCAACAGCGGTATTATTTTCGATGTACAGGAAGATCCGCAATACGGGGCCACTTACCTCACCGGTCCTGAAATGCAGGTACTGGATAATATTAATGCAGACGATAATAAAAAACAGAACCACCTGGCCGGTTGTTTATATGATCTGTCCGGCGATTCTACGGTTTCCAAACCACATGCCGTTGGCGAATGGAACCAGGTTAAGATACTGCAGAATAAAGGGCATCTGACCTTCTGGCTAAACGATACTAAAACCTATGAAGGCCAGATAGGCAGCGAAGAATGGAACCGCCTGGTGGCCGGCAGCAAATTCAACGGCAAATCATTTACCGCTTTTGCAAAAACAGCCGCTGGAAAAATCTCCCTGCAACAACATCCCGGCTCCAGTGAATGGAGAAATATCAAGATCCGTTTGTTGTAAACGTTAAACATCATTATCAATTCTTCATTTGATTTTGCTTCAAGCGCCGGCAACGGCGCTTTTTTTATTGATGCCAGCAGCCGCTGGGAGCAACCGGTTTTGCTTCCTGTTATTGTAACCAGCTAATAAAAGGCTTCTCCTGCCCATGGCACAGGCTATGCGATTCCTAATCGCCCAACGACCTTTTAAATAGACGAACAACAACCCCAAAAAAAGGTGGAAAGTATATTAAGGTCTACTTTCATGTTACAAATTATTTGAAGTATAACAGTTCATCAGTCTTTACATTTTCAACAACGGAGTATGAAAAAACTAACCATTATTTTTTTGCTGGCCATTACGTCCAGCGCTTTTTCACAGGACTGGCCCCTTAAAAACATAGTTGCCGAAAAAAAACAGGCAGGCCTTTCATTTATAAATACGCCCGGCTTTCACCTAACGGCCCAAAAAACGCTGGGTAAGAAAGGCATTTACCAGGTACTGCAGATTGATACGGCCTTCAGCCGCCAACTACTGGCTGAAAAACCTGCCGCGGTACAGGTATCCATTCCCGTAAGTAATACTGAAACCATTGTTTGCGACATGGTTAAATTCAGCCTCGGAAATGTTGTTTTTACACAGAACAATAAAGAAACACTGGAAGGTATACAAGTACCCGTTTTGTACCAGGGAGTGGTGGCTGGCGAAACCCGGAAAAACAGTGTAGTGCTGACGGTGAACGATAGCTACCTGTCTGTACTCATCAACCTGCCCGACAGAACCCTGCAGGTAACAAAATCAGACGAGACGGAAAAATCGGCTTATCGTTTATACAATAGCCAGCAATTGCAGTTTCCGACTGCTATACCAGATTGTGGTACCCGTGCCGTTAATACACCCGCCGCAGCAGCAAGGGTAGCCGATATTGACCCCACTGGTAACTTAGTAGATTCCCTTGCACACCGGTTTAAATGCGTAAGCGTATTTGTTGATTGTCTTGACAGCCTGTACATAGCCAGGGGAAGCAGCATGCAATCTACCATTGATTTTGTGTATGAATTGTTTGCAGCTACTACCACCGGTTATGCCAATGAACAGATTATGATACAGCTGTCTAACGTAAATGTATGGACGGTTCCGGATCCCTTTGCCGTGCCTACCAGAGAAAAAGCGGTGGTGTCCGTATGCAACTATTACCAGGATAATTATTTTGGCAATGTAGGCCTGGCCCTTGATTTTTCGAAGAATGGTCGGGGTGGTATTGCGTCGGTTATCGGCGGCGCAAAAGGTTTTATGCCCAATACCTGCCCCTATTACCACGATAGCCTTGGCACTTTTGCCTATGATGATTTGAACTATACTGTAAACACCCAAAATTTTCCTGTAGGCCCCAATACCACCGGACCGCAGATATACAGTGCTATGCATGAACTGGGGCATTTGCTGAACGCACACCATACCAAGTGGTGCGGCTGGCAACTAACAGCCAACCCGCTGACCTTTGGTACGCTCGACAGTTGCGGTGTTATCGAAGGCAATTGCGCGCAGGGGCCGCCGCCTCCGCCCACCGGTGCCACTATCATGAGCTATTGTGTTTTCAGCAAAGCCGGGTCCGCCGATTCTGCCAATCAGTTTGTAAACTACCTCAATGGCTTTGGCCTCCTCCCGGGAAACGCCATTCGGAATTTTGTGGGTCAAAATAACTGTATTGCCAAATGCGTGCAATGCATTGTGTCTAACCAACGCAACCGCCATGGGGAAGATGCTTATGTAAGCAATGGTAGCCCGCTTGATGCCGAACAGCCACGCGCTAACCTTCTTCTTGTACCATTTCCAAAAACAAAGAAATGAAAAAGATAACCACACTACTGTTAATACTAATAGCGCTTACTGCGTCTGCCCAGTGGAGTAACCAAAGCAACCTGTTTACCGATAGCCTGCATATGCCTGTATGCACGGCCGCACAGGCGCAACTAAACCCGATAATGCTAAGAAGCTATCCAGACGGCGGCTATTTCCTGATCTGGGAGGATGATCGAAACCTGGCCACCACAAAAAGGGATATCTACGCACAGAAATACGATGCACAGGGCAACCAGCTTTGGGCGGTGGACGGACTACCGGTTGCCAACGGCCCCAATGACCAACACTATGCCTTCAGTTCTAACCAGGATTACCGCAACCGATCTTTTGCAGCCACGGATAGCGCCAATGGGTTTTATATCTGTTATACAGACGATAGTATCAGTACCTACGACTGGCAGCGGATCACAATTCAGCATATGCACGCCGATGGCAGCCAGGCTTTTCCCGGCGCCGGATATGTTATGGTATCAACGCAAATCAACCAGACCAATAATTATTCCATGCCTTTCTTACTACCAGATGGTAATAAGGGATTTTACCTGTCGTATAAAAATTCATTTTACGGCGATGAAATATATGTATACGATTACCGGGACGATAATGGTGTGCTGACCAGTTTTGGCGGAGGCAGAACAACAGACAACGCCACGCAGGAAAGCCGGCTGAATGTATGCGGTCTGCAGTATTATATGAACTTTCCCGGTATTACTGTTAACGACTACAATATTTGGTCCGACGGACAAGGTGGCTGCAATGTAATAATGGCCATGTCTGGTAACGGAGAGCAGGGCCAGATGCTGGGGTATAACAGGGTCTGGCGGGCAAAGAAGACAAGTGTCTCCAAACATTATGTTCGCAATGAAATGGGTGCGCCCTGTCCTGTTATCGATTCTTTTAAGCAGGGCATGTGTTATTTATTATACACATTGCAGTTTGACAATATTGTAACCACCTGTTCAAAAACGGATAATAATATTGTGACGGCTTATGCGGTTACTTCCATGGTACAAAGATCAAACGGTTTTATTACAATTGATAACGGCGCGCTTGACTATAATTTTCCGAAGGGTTTATTGCTGCCCACCTCCGGAAATATAAATGTCAATATGATAGCGGTGACCCGGCGTTCTATTTCCGGCAATAATATTTCCGATTTCAGTGTAATGGGGTATGCCATGCCGGAGGAGATTTTTGATACGGTGCCGTACGAACGCAGTTCCTTCACCAATCCGGGTATCGGCTATAACCCTACACCGCCAAAGGGTATGAATACACTAACAGCTTTCCGCGATACGCTCCTGGCATCGCAGAACGTATACGGATATCCAGACTTTTCCCTTGCTGCCGGCGGCACCAACCTGTATGCCGCAACGCTCATGGGTCCTGCAGCCGGTAACCGGCTGGTACTACTGCAACACCTGGCATTGTCGAAACATACAGCCACCAGTTTTTCCCTTAATTATGTAACACCCAAGAAAGGTGCGGTCATCGGCTCGGAACTGAATACCGGTTTTACTGGTTCTGACATTCATTATGATTTACCGATGGTGTCTGTTGCAGATGATGGGTTCTCCTTGTTTTCTGTAAGGGATGTTGGGCGGGGCACCGCTCGTGTAAGTCCTATTTTTGGAGATGCAAAGCTGTCCTGGGGCGCCATGGGCAGGCCGATTGGCACCGGTTACTATAATGGCAGCTATTACGACGCAATAAGCCCTGTTGCCATGATGGATGCTGTAGGCAGTGCGGTAATTGGCTGGTCGGATACCCGCAACCTGCCTGGCAATAGCAGCAATAATATCTTTATGCGGCATATCGATTCGGCAGCGGATGATGAATATACGCCACCGATACTACCACTGAAGACACTTTCAACCCCTTATGGCGCTGCCGCCAGTCAGCCTGTGGTATTAACTGGTACCAGCGATGCCTATACCGTTATTGCTGCACCGGTAGGAGATGGCAGTTCTACACCAGTAGCCGAAATCCTGGATGATTACGATCTCGGTAATGTGCAGGTAAGCGTGAACCAGAACGGTACCGGTGTGGTAAGAAACTATAACGGTCAGCCTTACCTCGACAGAAATTATACCATTACCGTAGAGAACAAACCATCCGGCAACCAGATCCATGTGCGGCTCTTTTTTACCAACCAGGATTTCAGCGCGCTGCAGGCAGCGGATCCTTTAATTAAAACACCCGGCGACCTGGTAGTGGTAAAGCAAACGGCCAGCAGCAATATTGCACCTTTCAACTACATGCCTGTTGCCGGAGAAATAATCGTGCATCCAATCGGCTGGGGAGTACTGACCGGTGGCTATTATATCGAAATTGTAGTGACCGATTTTAGTAATTTCTATATTGAACGCGGCCTGGCAGCCTTGCCGCTTACCTGGCTGGGCGTGCAGGCTCAATGGCTGAATACGCAGCATGCCACTGTGAGCTGGCAAATAGCCGAACAGCAAAATGTACAGTCGTACACCGTGCAGGAAAGCAAAGATGGCGCCAGCTTTACAGATATTTGTGCGGTAATGGCTACCACTGCCAACAACTACAGTTGTACCGTGCCTGCAACAGCTACGGTAACGCATTACTACAGGGTAAAGGAGCGCGATGCGGATGGCAAGTTCACGTACAGTAAAACCGTGGTTTTAGCGCCTTCGGCTAAAGCTGCGCTGGCCCTGTATCCCAACCCCGTAAAAGATAAATTATATGTAACCGGCCTTACAGGCTACAACAGTATGCAGGTGTCTGATGCAAACGGCCAGCTGCTGCAACAGGTAATGGTCACCGGTAGCAACAGCTTCATTGATATCAGCCGGTTAAGAGCAGGTGTCTATTTACTAACGATAAAAGGAGACAAGGATACACAGACGATGAAATTTGTGAAGCAATAGCGCCAGGATTTTGAGATACAGATTTTGAGGGTTTAAAAGGATGAAAGGGATTAATGGGATGCATGGACAGTGTACGCATCCCATTAATCCCTTTCATCCTTTAAAGTGTAAGTATAAAGATCGTCCCTTCACCTTCCTTTGTTTCTACTGTTATTTCACCGCCATGCGCCTTGATAATGTCATAACTTAAACTCAATCCCAGCCCGGTTCCCTGGCCGGTTGGTTTGGTAGTGAAAAAAGGCTGGAATATTTTTTCGATATTATCTGTCGGAATGCCCGACCCATTATCGCTCACTTCTATTTGAATTTTATCCGCCAATTTCTTTGTGCCCACGGAAACAGTTGGCTGGTACGGAGAAGCCGGGTTGGCAACACCTGGCTTCCCTTTTTCATTCACCGAGTAAAACGCATTGTTGAATAAATTCAGCAACACCCTGCCGATATCCTGCGCGACAATATTTATTTTCCCGATGCTTTCGTCAAAGTCGGTTTTCATGAATGCATTAAAATTCTTGTCTTTTGCCCGCAGGCCATGGTACGACAAACGAAGGTATTCATCGGCCAAGGCATTGATATCTGTCAGCTCTTTGGATCCGGTACTGGCCCGCGAATGCTGCAGCATGCCCTTTACAATGGCATCGGCCCGCTTGCCATGGTGGTTTATTTTTTCCAGGTTAATGATCACATCACGGGCAATTTCTTTGGCGTCGTCTGCATCACCCTTTTCCAATGCCGTGCGCATTTCATCGAGCAGCTCTTTACTTACTTCAGAAAAATTATTAACGAAATTCAGGGGGTTTTGAATTTCATGGGCGATGCCGGCCGTAAGTTCTCCCAGGCTGGCCATTTTTTCCGCCTGCACCAATTGCTTCTGTGCAACCTGTAATTCGGTCAGCGCATCTTCTGCACGTTTTTTTTGTGCATGCAGTTGCACCAGGTCCTGCGCAGCCTGTTCCGCGTGTGCTTCTGCCATTTTCAGGTCTGTGAACCTGGTAAAGGTCAGGTTAAATACCCCGGCAAAACGTTCCAGCAAGCCGGTGGTTTCAGCGGATTGTTCATCGGGAGAAGCCATGCCAATAAATCCTTTGGAGAAATAAGCAATGGTCTGCACCCTTCTTGTTTGCGAAAAGCCCGCTTTAAAGGGCACCTGCCATTCATCGGCCAGGTAATGCAGGTACTGTTGCAGTTCATCGCCCTGCAGGTCAATAGTCATCGATTTTTTTTGCGCCACCCATCCATCGTACATTTTTAAAATCGATGCATTGTTGTTTTTATGTGCGCTGAAACGGACACTTATTTTTGTACCGTCTTCTTCTGTGATCCAGTATTCAATAGCACCACTTTCATCACTGATGATACCGATGTATAATCGGTTTGGCTCAATGCCGAGGCCAACCAGTTGTTTAAAAAGCACGGCAGCGGTGTCTGCCAGTTCATCACTTTTCTGCATGGCTAGTGTTCTGGCGCGTACTCTTTCCATCGCCAGCTGCACCTGCGATTCCCTTGCCTGTATCTCTGACGTATGCAGATCCAGGAAACGTACATAGGCATGTTCAAAAACATTGGCAAAACGCCTTAATATCTCCGCTTCCTCTTCAGACAGGATTTTTCCTTCAATGCTGTCGACAAAAATACCGGAGTGTTTGGCAAAGGCGAAAGAGCAGGCGTAACTTTCTTTTTCCAGGATGGTGTGCTTCATTTCATCCGGCAGGTATTTATAATCCGTAAGCGTAAAAACTTTTTGCAGGTAATTGTTTTTTTCCTCAAAGGAATAGGCTTTGGCAAAATACTCGATACCGCTTTCCCGCGCATTCCAGAAGTCTTCCATAATAGGATCGTCAAAATACGGATACCGGAAGCGGGTGGCTTCGGCAAAGAGATGCGAGGTAGCCGCCCAGTGAATACGGTCGCGGGTGCCTTCCGTATAAACGGCAATGGTAACGGCCCCATCCATGTTAAAATTCAGCTCTTCCAGTTTTTCCAATACAACGGTTACCACCTCTTTCAGCTCACTGCTGTCGCACATGGCCAGCGAATGCGAGCGCACTTTTTCAAGGCCTGCTTCAATCCTCTCCTCCCTGGCCCGCGCTTCGGCCTTCTGAAGATCCAGGAAACGGGTATAAGCCTGATCGAACACAACGGTAAAACGCCGCAGTATTTCATTTTCTTCGTCTGTAAAAGGCTGCAGGCTATAATTGGAAATGGCCAGGGCAATCGTATTTACAATGGCAATTGATAAAGCGATTCCCGGCGCGCCGAGCATGAATGTTTTTCTTTCTTCCGGCGATTGACCTACAATGGTTGTTTCCATCAGGTGGGTTATCCACTCATTCTTCTCTTCAAAAGGAAGGACTGTTTTTACAAAACCGGTATTGGTCTTCGCTTCTGCTATCATGCGGTTCATGAAACGGATATCGGCATAAGGCACTTCTATCTCTTTGGGGTAGGGCAGGCCTGCCACGGCCATATAGTACCTGAAAGGATTCTCTATATAGTTGAGGCTAACACTGGCCGAGTCTATCCGGAAACCAAGATCCTGCAACTGCATGAAAACAGCGCCGGCCACTTCCGCCAGTTCTTCGCTCCTGCGCATGGCCACGGTTCTGCTGCGTACTTTTTCCAGCCCGGCTTCAATGATGGCTTCCCTGGCCTGGGCTTCCGCTCTTTGCAGATCCAGGAAACGGGTATAGGCCTGGTCGAATACCACGGTAAAACGGTGCAGTATTTCATTTTCTTCAGCTGTATAAGGCTGCACGCTGTAGTTGGAGATGGCCAGTGCGATGGTTTTTACAACGGCAATCGACAAGGCAATCCCCGGTGCGCCCAGCATGCGCCTTTTTTTCTCTTCCAGTGCTTGGCCTACAACGCTGGTCGCCATCAGGTGATTGATCCACTCGTCTTTTTCCTGTCGTGTAAGGGTATCCGTTACAAAGCCGGTATTGTCATTTGCCTGTGCAATCATGCGGTTCATGAAAGGAATATCCTTATAAGGTATTTCCATTTCTGTGGCATAAGGCTGACCGGGCACGGCCATCCAATATTTAAAAGGATTCTCCTTGTAATTAAGGCTGAAACTGGCCGAATCGATGATGAAATCAAGTAACTGCAACTGGTCAAAAACGGCGTTGATCACTTCTACCAGTTCCTCGCTTTTGCGCATGGCCATCGTGCGGCTTCTTACCTTTTCAAACGCTGCTTCAATTTCCAGTTCCCTGTTTTTGTTTTCCAGTTCCAGGGTTCGCAATTGTACGGCGGCCTTTAATTGTTGGTTCTCCGCTTTAATTTTGTCTGTATTTACCTGCCGGTCTTTTTCGGTATGCGCATCGGGCAGGGAACCATGCTGATGAACAATTTTCCATTTGCCTGCTTTCTCCTGGAAAAGGGTAGACAATCTTAGGTTGCCATAAAAGGTCCAGCGGCCTTCTGCCAGCACATAGAATGCCGCCGCTTCCGTCACCAGCACCTGGTTGCCTATTGGCCTAATACTGAATTTCCTTTTCCGAAAATCTACTTTCCCGGATACTTGTGCGGCACGGTCTGAATAATGCTTAACAGCTGTTTTTTTATTGCTGAATACTTCTTCCGTGGCGGAGCCAATCACCTGGCAATCCCTGTGCAGCAGGGATGCGAAAGTTTTCATGTCTCCGCTTATATAGGCATTCCAGTAAGTTTTATACAGTTTCAGGATGGCTGCTTCCTGTTTTTTGCTCAGCTTCATGTACCGGTTATTAGTGAAAGGGGTTAGTCGATTTTACATATATACAGACAAAAGCCTCCAGCCGGCATGCGCCGGTTAAACAAGGGAATGTCTGTAAACAGGATAAGGGCTGGCCAAAGGGCAGAGACGGTGTTTGTTTTATCGTCAGGAAGTTAATCATTTTCTTCACTTATTTTCAAAATGATATTCGTTTTTTAGTCAGTGCTGCGTTCGGCCCAGCCAACGGTTTAATGCTTCGCCGGTGCTTACCTGTGATCCATACTCGTTTCCGGATCGGTATCTCGCTCCCTATTTTTTTCTTTGCGCATGGCCGGCTTGTTTATAAATGAATACCGGTTACCAGGAACAGGCTGCATAGGATCAGTAATATGATCAGCACGGGCCTGATAAAACGCATCCATGTTTTATACCCCACATTTACCAGCGCCAGCGATGGCAATGCCATGCTGGTAGGCGATAAAAAGAACATGATGTTCATTCCGTACAGGTAGGTATTTACAATTTCGCGCCCGGGAATATTTACAATAATGGCCAGCGCACCTATGATGGGCATGGTTAGAGCGGCCATGCCGGAAGTGGAACTGATAAACAGGGAAAAGAACAGGTAAAACAACAGCAATACCACTATCAGTACAGCTGGCGATAAATTTTTTACCAGGCCGGATGCATAAAAGAGAATGGAGTCGGTTACCAGTCCATCGTTCAATACAATGGTAACGCCCCTGGCAATGCCAACGATAAAGGCCACCGACAGCAGGCTGGCGGCGCCTTTAATAAATTCTTCTACAAATTTCTTATTGTTCATCCGGGTAATCACCGCCACCAGAATGGAAACGGCCAGGAACAGGGCCGACATCTCCAGCGTCCACCAGTTCAGCCACACAATACCTGCTACCATACTGATAAAGGTTGCCCCATAGATATACAGCAGGGCCTTTGTTTTAGCCGTTAATACCGGCATACTGCTATGTTGCTGAATAGTGGTGTCGTAAGGCGGTTGTACCGCACCGTCTATCTGTAACACCAGCGAGGCCGCCGGATTTTTTTTCACTTTTGCGGCATAGCGTACCACGTACCAGGCCATAAAGCCGGTGGCAATAACAAAGAGCAGCAACCGCTCATACAACCCATCCATCCAGTTAATGCCGGCCGCATTGGAAGCGATAATGGTAGAAAAAGGATTGGTAAATGCTGCGATGCCGCCCACACTGGTGCCCCCAAATACAATGGCTACCGGCACCAGCAAATCGTAACCGGCGGCTAAAAACAAGGGCACCAGAATGGGAATAAATACCAATGATTCTTCTTCCATGCCATAGGATGCGCGAAGGAAAGAAAAAATAAAGATCAGCAGCACCATCAGTATCGGTTCTCTTCCCTTCATGCGGTGGGCCAGGTATTCAATTCCCTTAACAATGGCGCCGGTTTCGTTGAAAACATACATAAATCCGCCGATAAAAAGAATAAAGAGGATAATGTCGATGCTGTCGGTAATACCTTTTACGGGCGCCTGCAGCATTTTTATAAAGCCCTGCGGATTTTTTTGTAAGGGCTGGTAAGAGCCCGGTACCGATATCGGTTTACGGATATCGCCACCGGCGAATTTCTGTAGGGCTATTTTGATGGAAAGGCTGTCGAGCGTATGCTGGCTGAACGGTAGTGTTACCGGCCCCGCAGGAGAACTAATAATAAAGGCAGTATTGCCTTCTGCTGCCGACAATTTATTGTATTGCCCTGCGGGAATCACCCAGGTGCCCATGGCCGCCGCCACCACCACGATCATCAGTATCGCCAACGGCGCAGGAAGATTTCTTTTTTTTGCCATGGGTGATTAGGAATGGTATAAGCTGGTTACCGTATTGTTGATGATGCAATATCAAATAAATAAGCATCCGGTACTTCCCTATTGTTTAAAGATAAAAAAGGCAGGCGAAACAAATGCGAAACAGGATCTTTTTTCATTATTTAACTGGTAGCTGCTTTGGCCGGTCAACAACCTGTTGGGTCCAAAGCAACGGGTTTCTCGGAGGCGTTGGTGAACCGGTTGACCTTTCTTTGAATCTGTCTTATGCGTAATGAGCAGAAAGGTAAAGGACCGGCAAAACAGTCAAAGCGCCATGTTGGAATGATCATTGACCAGCCAGGTTCTATTTCGCGCAAAGACGCGTTTATTCTTCGCAAATGCTTTCATAATTGCATTTTATTAATTATTTTGCCCCACGAACCATTCTATTAATTAGTTACTTATCCTTATGAAACAGACTTCCTGTGGCGCAGCGTTGTTAGGTCCCTTGTGTTTTTTGCTATTGCTGTCTTGTTTCAGCACCCATGCACAGTTGCGACAGGTACACCTGGACACCCTGTTGAAAGAAAATGAGATCCAGAAAATCAGCTTTTATACCAATACGGAAGGATACCTGGCTGCCGATGGCGCGGGTTACCCCATGGTGGCGTTTACGGCCGACAGCGGACATACTTTCACCCAAAGACCCATTTCGAACAATGTAGATTATAACGGCTACGCCGTGAACCTTACTTTCGGGTTCAGGATAAACGGTGTAAAAGCCTTTGATCAGCAGGAGCTGGTGGCCTATGGTCATTATGGGCTGGTGCCCGCCATTCTCCATTCTGTGAACGGCGGGGTTTCCTGGCTGCTCGTATTTCTTTCACAATACAATTCATCGCTGCTTCCTTTTGGCGGGGTGGTAGACATGGTTTTTCCCGGAAATGGCGCTACGGGTTTTGCCATTGATGCAGATCGTATTTTAATGACTGTTAACAAAGGGCTCAGCTGGTCGGTAGCCAGGTCAGATGCCGGTGCTTATTTCAGGTCGCTGACCGCCGCCGGTAACGCGGTTTTCGCCGCCACCGATACCCGTTTGTTGTCGAGTGCAGATGCGGGCGCCAGCTGGCAATCCCTGGCGGTACCGGCTACCTATATTACCGCCGCCTATTTTTTAACGGCCGGCAAGGGCTGGCTGAGCGCTTACAATGATTCTTACACAAAGGGCATTTTTTATACCAGCAACGGCGGGGTATCCTGGACCCAGCAAAATGATTTTGATGCAACCGGGTTCAACTGCAGCCGCATGTTATTTACAGATGACAGCACGGGTTTTGCCATCGGCGATGGGTTTACCACTTATAAGACAACCGACGCCGGCAAAATATGGGAACCGCTGAAAAGAGACAATAATTATAGTTACCTGGGTTATTATCATCACGATATCCAGGCCATCAGCAAGACCCAGTTCTGGTGCGGGGGGGTAAGTGATTTTCTTGAACTCAGCACCAATGCCGGCGGCACACCTTATCCCAAAGCATTTTTTAAAATCGATACCAACGGGCTTTCTGCCACCCATATCGTAAACCTGAAAAATTTTTCCAAGGCCGGCTATACATTCAAGTGGTATAAAAACAATGTCCTGCTAAGTACGGGGTACAATGCCAGTTATGCTTATACCAGCAATGCCCTTGATAGTATCAAACTGGTGGCATTCAACGGCAGCGATAGCAATTCGGTGAAAAAAGTGGTGTACATACGGTCGGGCCCCACCATCCCGGTGAATTCTTTCTTTCCCCTGCATGGCGGAAAAGGAAGCCAGATTACCATTAAGGGCTCAAAATTCACCAGTTCATTCTATGTTGGGTTCGGCGGTGTTGCCGGGTCCAGCCTACAGTTTATCTCGGATTCCGTTATCATTGCCACGGTGGCCGATGGCGCTTCCGGCGACGTGCTGGTGAAATCGCCCTCCGGTATTGGGAGCCTGCCGGGTTTTGTATTCATTCCGGCACCTGTTATTAATTCTTTTTCGCCGATATCCGCTGCCGCCGGCAGCACGGTCATTATAAATGGTGTCAACCTGCTGGAAACCTCGGCCGTTCTTTTTGGTTCGGTTACTGCAAGCAGTTTTACGGTGCTGTCTAATAATTCCATCGCGGCAGTCATTCCGCCAGGGGCTGTTTCAGGCCTGGTAACGGTTATTACTACAGGCGGTACTGCCACCAAGGCTGGTTTTGTTTCAGTGCCCGTTATCGCTGCTTTTTCGCCCTTGCGCGGAACAACAGGAACGATATTGAGTATTGATGGCAGTGGTTTTTCCAATGATATCACGGGCATCAGTATTGGCGGCATACCCGTGCTGTCTTTTACCCGCAGTTCCGGCACGCATATCACAGCAATAGTGGGCGAAGGCGGTTCCGGTAATGTTAGCATCAGCGCTGCCGGCGGCAATACCAGCCTGGCAGCTTTTACATGGCTGGCGCCCCCGGTCATTAATTCTTTTTCGCCGGCCAATGGTCCCATCGGGACAGCCGTTACCATTTCCGGCAGTGGGTTTGACCCGATCCCGGCCAACAATATTGTTTATTTCGGCCAGGTAAAAGCAACGGTTACTGCGGCGGGTGCAGGCGCTCTTACCGTGACGGTACCGCCAGGGGCGAGTTTTGATCCCATCAGCGTAGTGAACAGCAATAACCTGATCGCCTATGCGGCGTACCCTTTCCTGGTAACGTTTACGGGTGGTGGCAGTATTACAGAAAATTCATTTGATTCATTGCGGATAAATATGACTGGAAATCCTACGCGCACGGTGGCGGTGGCTGACCTGGACGGAGATGGCAAGACAGATATCATTGCTACGCATTATACAGCCTCCGATTTTAACAGGGATATTTTTATATACCGCAATACCAGTTCCGCAACGGCAGCTTCTTTCGACGGCCCCTTCCGGCTTCCCAACCTGACTAACGCCGATGTATATCCGGCGGATTTGGATGCCGATGGCAAACCGGATTTGGTTGTTATGTTGTCCGACTCCGTAGTTGTTTTAAAAAACAATTCCGTGCCGGGTTCCTTCTCATTTGTGCAGGTGGTTACATTTCCGACACAGGGTGGCAGCTATAACAGTGTTGACATTAAAGACATAGACGGCGATGGCAAGGCAGACATAGCCATCGATAACTATACCCTGCCAGCCAATGTAGGGCAGGGCGGGTGCGCAGTATTGAGAAATATTGGTGAACCGGGTAAAATGGCTTTTGCCGCGCCCCTTTTTCTGCCCATCAACGGAACGCGTGGCATGCTGCTGGTAGACCTGGATGGCGACCGCAAGCCGGAACTCATTCTTCCCAACGGACAATATAATAATAGCGGCATCGGGTCGGCTATATCCATTCTCAAAAATACCAGTACAAAAAGCAATGTTTCTTTTTCAACGCCGATCATATTAAAAGGTCCGGGCCATTCGTTCCTGGCAGCCGGTGACCTGGATGGAGACGGTAAAATAGATCTGGTAGGTACCGATAACGACAGTCTGCAGCTGGCACTATATCGGTTCACTGGTACGGGCGGCAATATTGCTTTCGCCAACCCGGTAATCCTGCCCTCCAACTATCCGCCTGATCCGATGTTGGTGGCAGATATGGACGGCGATGGCAAACTGGACCTGGTAACGGGTCTTAGCCAGGTGCGGATGTCTATTTACAAGAATAACAGCCAGCCCGGCAGCTTTTCATTTGCCGCTAAGGTAGACTATACCACCAGGCCTTACTGGGAAGAACGCCATGTGCAGCTGGCCGATTTTAACGGAGATGGAAAAATGGATGCAGTTAGTACTTCCAGCATCGAGCAGAACCTGATGGTATACCTGAACAAGGTGTCACCGGCGCCCGGCATTACCCGTTTTGCTCCGCAGGCCGGCCTGGCCGGTACCACCATAACCATTACCGGTCATAATTTTACAGGTATTACGGCTGTTGGTTTTGGTAATACCGCGGCTGCATCATTTGTTGTTCTTTCAGACAGTACCATTACGGCAGTGGTGGCCAGCGGCACCAGCGGATCAGTAACCGTTACCAACCAGTATGGCACAGGTATGCTGGCCGGCTTTGTGTACGGATACATCGCCCGCACGGCAGCTATAAAAATATGCCTGGGCCAGGATACCAGCTTGCAGGCGAAATTGAACGGTACACAATACCAATGGCAGCAAGACAGCGGCAGCGGTTTTGGTAATATCAACGATAACAGCAATTTTATCGGCACCCATGCCGCCAACCTACAGCTCAAAAATCTTTCAGCGGCCATGAATAATTACCAGTACCGTTGTATCACAGATGGGTTGCAGGATAGTATCGCTTACCAGCTTACCATACAATCAAGCGTAACACCTATTGTGACCATTGCAACGGCAACTACCACTATTTGTGCAGGCGCTACCGCCAATTTTTCTTTGAGTGCAGTTAACAATGCGGGCACGTCGCCGTTGTACCAATGGCAGGTCAATGATGTAAATGTAAACACAGGCATCAACAGCAATGTATATAGTACAGCCACCTTACCGGTAGGCATTAATAAAATTAAAATGCTAATGACCAGCAGTGCTGCTTGTGCAGTGCCCGTTACCGTTAGTAGCAATGTGCTCCAGGTTACCGTAAATGGCCCGCAGGCGCCCAGCATCCAGGTTTCGGGTACTACCAGCCTGGCGGCCGGCGCCAGTGCCGTGTTTACAGCGGTTACGCTGAACCGTGCGGTGCCCAGCAGGCTGCAGTGGCAGGATAGCACCGGTTCTGCCGGCTGGCTGAACCTTTCAGCTGCCACCGACAGTACCGTAACCTATAAACCTGCTAAAACAGGCGACAAACTGCGCTGCGTTTTATTTGGTACTTATACCTGCTCGGCCATCACCAGTTTTACCAGCAATGCCCTTTCTTTTACGGTAAGCCCGGTTACGGCGGTACCCACGGTGCCGGCGGCCAGCTACGGCATAAAATCATATCCCAACCCGGCACACGATGTGTTTTATATTGACAGCCTGACATTAACGGACAGGTGGGAGACGATTGATATCACCAGTATTATTGGCGGGCAAAAGATCATTTCAGTAAATATTTCGGGGCAAACCAGCGTGGCCATACCAGTGGGCAAACTGTCTGCCGGGTATTATTATGCCATCCTTAAAAGATCCAAAGGATCGATGGCGGTGATAAAGTTCTTAAAGTTATAGAGATAAAAAGGTAAAGAAGATTCAGCGCGCCGCCGATCCAACCATTGATACCTGCCTGCCAATGAATGGTGGAAGGCTGGCAGGTGCATAGTATGCTGTTTATTTATTTTGGGCAGGGGCTTCGTTGACAGATTTATCATATTATGTGCAACTTGTTTACTTTTGGGCTGAAAGCACATGAAAAATAAAACCTTGTCGAGGTCTGGCCGTGGACTGCGCACCATCTCGCTGGCGGCTGTTATTTTTTTTACGGTATCGGGGGGGCCTTATGGCCTGGAACCCTTGTTGTATTATGGTAAGGAAGCCGCCTTGCCGTTACTCGTTATTATACCGGTGCTTTGGGATATACCATCCATACTGATGGTGCTGGAATTAAACAGCCTGATGCCGGTAAATGGCGGCTATTACCAATGGGTAAAAAAAGCACTGGGCCTGCGCTGGGCATTTTATGAAGGCTGGTGGACCTGGCTGTATACATTTGTAGACCTGGCTATTTACCCGGTGCTGTTTGTGGAATACCTTGGTTTCTTTTTCCCGGGCATTGATGCTTTTAAAGTTCCCATCTGTATTATTATTATCTGGCTGGGTGCTGCTATTAATATACTGGGTATAAAATCACTGGGCAGAACCGCTCTTGTGCTAAGCGGCTGTGTTATTATACCTTTTATAATATTGTTTGTTGCCGGCCTGCAGCAGCATCATTTTACGCTTACGGTACCACATGCATCGTTAAAAGGAAATTCTTTTTCTTCATTGGGTTTGCCTTTGTACACGGTTATGTGGAGTTTTATCGGTTGGGACAATGCCACCACCTATGCGGGTGAAGTAGATCGCCCCGCCCGATCCTATATTTCTGCCACCCTGTGTAGTTTTGCCGGCATTTTCCTTATGTATTTTATTACCGTGTACACGGCCCAACGATCAGGGATGGATATGGCGGTGCTGAATGAACAGGGTTTTCCGGCGCTGGGCCAGTGGCTGGGCGGCAGGTGGTTGGGTGCAGTTATCGCATTGGGTGGCATGGCCAGTTCTTTCGGCATTTACCTGGCTTTATTGCTGTCCGTTTCCCGGGTGCCGAAAGAAATGGCAGAAGATAAATTATTACCGGCCGTACTAACGCGCCTGCATCCAAAGTTCAATACGCCCTGGGTATCCATTTGCATTTTCAGCCTGGTGGCAAGCCTGTTGTGCAGGTTTACCTTTGCCGATTTGCTGACAGTAGATGTTACGCTGTACGGCGCCGGGCTGCTGCTTGAATTTGCCAGCCTGCTGGTAATGCGGTTAAAACTGCCCTTGGCAAAACGGGCTTTTAAAATTCCATTGAATACGGCCGGCCTGGTGTTGCTGTGTATGGCGCCGCTTACGGTATTAGTGGTGGGCCTGGGAGCCTCCATACTGCATGCGGGATTATTTGATGTGCCCGTGCTCTTAACCCTCGGCGGATTGCTGAGTGCTGAGCTGGCATGGCTGCTAATAATGTTTTTCAGGCGGATGCAAAAAAAGGAAGGGTAGGGTAACTGTCGTTGGCGGCACCTGAAAACAAAAATGGTTCAGGCTGGTAGCTGCTGTGGTGGATACAAGAATAAAGAGTAAATTAGGTTGTATAATAACTGATCGCGTTCAGCGAATGGCAGCGCACCTATTATTTTTAAACAGCAGTAGTATGCCTCACCGGCTGATGGGTTATCGGAGATTTTTAGGATATAGCAAGAGCATCATCAGGCATTCCACCTCAACGGCGGTTGTATTTCATAAATCGGCCCTGGTTGTTTTTTTGGTCGCCCTCCAGGCAATTGGCAGTACCGGCTTTTCCCAAACAAACAAGATCGAGGTATTGAAGAAATCGCTTAACACCGCGTCTACAAAGGCGGAAACGTTAAACGCAGCGCTGGCCCTGTGCCGCGAATCACATTCGCTGAACGCAGACAGCTTATACCGGTATGCATGGCTGGCAAAAAAAATGGCGACCGAATTGGGTGATGCACAGAAAAAAGTGCTGGCCAATACCTTTATTGAAACATGGCTGGGCCGGAAAAGTCTTTTCGACAGCGCACTGGCGATCTGTAACGGCGATCTTGCAGGCCTCAGCTATACCCGTGCGGGCGATGTGTATGCAAGTGCCATGATGCAGAAATGCTATCTTTTGATGAAGAGCAATCGTCACAAAGAAGCCTTACGGTATACCTATCTTTTTTTGGGACAGGCGGAGGCGAATGCTGATACCACCAGCCAGCTGTATGGTAAAATGATCATCGGCTATGTGTACAGGAATATGGAACAAACAGATCCTGCATTGGATTGGTTTCTGAAGGCCGATCACACGGTAACGGGCCCGGAATGGGAAGAAGTGAAAAACAGGTTTGGCATTTATTTTCTGATTGGCATGATGTATAACTGGAAGGAGGATGCGGATGCCATACAACAGACACGGGTAACCGATTCATTGCAGTCAGTCTTTTACCTTGATAAAGCCATATCGCTGAGCCGGAAATATGAAAACATGGGCATCCTTGCGCGGGCATTGGGCACAAAGGCAGATGGCATTGAAGATCCAAAAAAATTATCTCTGGCCGGCGAATATATCAGGGAGCAGGTAAGTATTTACAGCCTGATGCACGATACGCTGAGCATATTGAATGGTCTTACTTCCATGAGTAATTATTATATGAGCATCGGTATGCCGGAAAAAGGGATTGAAGTCTGCAAGGAAGGAATTGAGATCGTGAACAGGGGTAATTCTTTCCCTGTGATGGATCTTTACTGGGACCTTGCCCAGTGCTATAAGGCCGCCCGCCGCAATGATAAATATGCAGAAACCCTCAGTAAGATCATCAGCCTGAAAGATACACTGTACAAGAAAAATTCTGCGCGCGATTTTGCCGATCTGAATTCAAGGTACGAGGACCAGAAAAAGGAAAAGACCATTATCCAGCAAAAACTTGATATCGCTGCAAAAACGAATGCGGTATACGGGGCATTAATAATAACCGGTTTGCTGCTGGTAGCCATCTTCCTTATTTTCCGGTATTATTATAAAAGACAAAAAGAGCAAAAGCAGCAGGAAGCCATGGCAGTAACAGCGGCGGAAGAAGGTGAGCGAAAAAGAATAGCGGCGGATCTGCACGATAATATCGGTAGCTACGCAGCAGCAGCGGCTTCTGTTATTCCCACCATCCGGCCGATAGATGAACAAAGTGGCAATACCCTGTTGTTCCTGAAAGACAACCTGCAGGACATGATTGTACAGTTAAACGATTCCATCTGGGCCTTAAATAAAAAAGCGGTTTTTTTAACCGCCATCAGTGATCGGTTCAAGGTATTCATCCAAAAACTTGGTTACGCTTATCCCGGCATCCATATCCTGCTGGAAGAACAGATAGCATATGACAGATCGCTGTCCTCTTTCCAGGCCCTCCACCTTTTCAGGATGATGCAGGAAGCCCTGAACAATTCCCTGAAGCATAGCAAATGCAAGACCGTTACCGTTGTTATAGCCTGTACCGAAACAAACATGCAGGTTACCATTACAGACGATGGCAAAGGCATGGGGGATGCTATAAAGAATGGCAATGGCATCTATAACCTAACGGCGAGGGCCCGGGAATCCGGATGGCAGGCAGAATGGTTGCGCAATACCGGCGGAGGTACCAGCGTGGTAATATCTTCCCCTGTACAGCCTGCTACGGCTACGGCGGATCAGTAAACAGCCGTTCCAAAACCTGCAGCACCCAACGCCATCTATAGCGCCGGCGCCTGGCGCCAATACGCAAAGGGCAGCGGGTCGGCCTTCAACCCTTTTTGCTGTTGCAACAACCTTTTTTTTAAGCCGGCTGCTTAGCAGGGTAAGGTGGTACGCAAACGATTGCGGAGTTTTTATTTTAAGAGAATATCCAAAAACATATCTTTAAGGCTACTTCATTAGCTGATGTATTAATGAGGTGAACTGCCATTTATCATAAAACTAACGATGCTATTATGAAAAAAAAATTCCTCCGGGAGAATTGTATTCTTCTGTTCTTCCTCATTTCCTCTTTTTCCATTAAAGCGCAAAGTTTCCCTGTCTCGGGTAAGGTTGTTGACGACAGCAGTAAAGCTTTAGAGGGAGCAACCGTGCTGGAAAAGGGCACAAAAAATTCGACCCTTACCAGCCTGGGTGGAACCTTCCAGATCAACGTTTCCTCCGGGAAAGCGAAACTGCTCATCAGTTTTGTAGGGCACGAACCGCTTGAAATTGCGGTAGACAATAAAAAACAGTTATCGGTATTATTAAAATCGGTGAATGAAAATTTATCTGATGTGGTGGTGATAGGATACGCAACGGTCAAAAAAAAGGATGTAACCGGTGCGGTTTCAGGCATCAACCAGCAGGATATTAAATCAAGGCCCGTAACCACCGCCTTGGAGGCGATGCAGGGTAAGGTTGCCGGTGTTGATATTACGTCCAGCGAACGGCCGGGTACACTGGGCGATATTACGATTCGCGGGGTGCGTTCCTTAACCGCTTCCAACTCTCCGCTTTTTGTGGTAGACGGAATTGCTTTATCAACAGGTACCATTGATAATATCAACCCTAATGATATCGAGTCGATAGATATCCTGAAAGATGCGTCTGCCACGGCTATTTATGGGTCAAGGGGTGCCAACGGCGTAGTAATTATAACCACTAAAACGGGTAAAAATGGTAAAACGGTTTTAAGCCTGAACAGCAGCGTTACAGTGCAAAAGCTGCACGATGGCAATGTTGGTATGAATGCGGGTCAGTATATTGATTTTCGCCGATGGGCCTATTACTATTCTAATCCCGCTTCTTTCCCAAGAGGCGATCAGCCTACCATTGCGAATGATAAATTTATTTTCCTGGCCTCCGCCGATCCTTCTGCCTGGGCAAATATTGCCAAAGGCTGGGCCAGCGGCACCTGGGATGGTTCCAGGGTTGCCACTACTGATTGGAAAGGCCTGGTAACGCAAACCGGTATCACCAACGATCAGACCCTGAGCGTAAGCGGGGGCTCTGATAAAATAAAAGCATATGGCTCTTTTGGTTACCTGAATAACAAGGGAACTTCTATCGGGCAGGCGTTTACCCGGTATACGGGTAAGTCCAGCATAGATATCGCAGCTACCAAGTGGTTTTCCATGGGCAGTAATATCAGCGTTAGTTATAATGTACAGGAATATGGCCAGTCTGCAGCTGGTTCCAGCGCGGTGTCGGCCACGGCAAGTATATATGAATCTGCCAGGGCACTTTTTCCTTACGCGGTTCCTTTTGATTCTGCCGGCAACCGGATCATTTACCCCGGGGGCGATGCGGCCTATAAGACCATTGTGAACGAAGTGAAGTATACAAAGGATGAACGCACCAACCTGAGGGCTTTCGGAAGTTTTTATACCCAGGTAGACCTGGGGGCAATTGTACCTGTTTTAAAAGGATTGAAATACAGGATGAATTTTGGCCCTGATTTCTCCCTGTACAGGGATGGCATTTTTGTTGATGGGCAATCGGTAATAGGTGCCGGTATCAACCGTGCGTCGCTGGCGAAGGGCCAGACCTTTTCTTATACGCTGGATAATTTAGTGTACTACGACAAAACGATAAAGAAGCATAATTTTGGGGTTACTTTATTACAGAGCTTTACAAAGTTCAGTGCCGATTCAAGTTCAATAGCAGCGCTGGGTGTTCCTTTTTCCAGCCAGCTCTGGAATGCATTAACACAATCGAATATATCGCCCACCAACCTCACCGGTTACAGCTCCAACTTAACACAGTATCAATTACTGTCGTATATGGCCCGGTTAAACTATGGCTTTGCCGACAAGTATTTATTAACCGTTTCTGTTCGGCAAGACGGATCTTCTGTACTGGGCACCGGCCACAAGAATACCGTATTTCCCAGTGCTGCCGTTGCCTGGCGCATGAACCGGGAGAATTTCCTGGAAAAAGTTACCTGGCTGAACGATTTAAAATTGCGGTTAGGTGTTGGCGTTACGGGTAACTCTGCCATTGCTCCTTATTCTACGCAGGGTGCGCTTACCTCCCTTTTCTATCCATTTATCAATACCACCACCCCGGGTTCGCTTCCTTCCGGCACACTGGCCAACCAGGCACTTGCCTGGGAAAAGACCACGCAGTATAATGTTGGAGTGGATTTTAGCATCTTAAACAGGCGCATTAACGGAGCCATTGATGTGTATACATCAAAGACACCCAACCTGCTGTTGCAGCGTTCCATCCCTACCGTAACCGGCTACAATAACATCTATGCCAATATCGGTGCCACTGCCAACAAGGGCTTCGACTTCAGCCTTAATACAGTAAACCTCAAAACCAAGGATTTCATATGGGCCACTACCACCAATATCTCATTTCAGAAGGAACATATTGTTTCTTTGTCGAATGGTAAACAAAATGACATTAATAATCTTTGGTTTATCGGGCAGCCGGTGGGCGTTATTTATGGTTACCAGTCGGCCGGCATCTGGCACAACAGCGATTCTTTGCTATACAAGAAGTTTAATGCCAATGGCAATGTATTCAGTTCGGGTAATGTTAGGCCGGTTGACTTAAACGGGGATAATAAAATTGATCCGAACAACGACCGTAAAATTATTGGCAATACCAGGCCGAATTATATCGTCGGCATGACCAATACTTTTTCTTACAAACGTTTTGATTTATCCATTTTTTTATACGGAAGGCTGAAATACTGGTATAGCACCGGTGGAGAAAGCGAAGGGGGCAGGGGTACGCAAAGGCTTATTAATTATTATACGGAGAACACCCAGCATTCCGAATTTCAAAAACCGATTTATACAGCCGGCGCAGGCGACCCCTATTCAGTTATCCTGGGTTACCAGAAAGCATCCTTTATTAAAATACGCAATGTCTCGTTGTCTTATAACCTGAACCCGGCTTCATTTAAAAGGATGGGATTGTCCAGCTTAAGGGCCTATGCACAATTAGCCAACCCGGGTATGTTGTTTTCAAAAATAAAGTACATTGATATGGACGTTGTGAATTCTGTATCAAACCGTGGAATTACATTTGGCATCAACGCTGCGTTTTAATTAAATAAAAAAAGGAACAATGAAAAATTATAATTTTTTAATAGCCATACTGCTGTTTGCAATGGTAGCTGCCACCCCGGCCTGTAAAAAGACGGTGTTAGATGAAACACTCACAACGGCCAGGGCGATGAGTTATTATACAACCGACGAAGGGATTATGTCGTTGGCAACAGGTACTTATTATGCCATATTCGCATCGCCCTTTAATGGCGAGTGGATGTATGCCAACACCAATTACGGAACAGATGAGTTTCATGTGGGCGGAGACAATTCCAATGCGCAGAACAACGCGTATTCCAATGGGCTTGCTTCTATTATTACGCCTATCAATACCAACACCATTACTGCCAACGCACAATGGGATAATTTATACCTGGGCATCGGGTATGCCAATTTACTTATACAGAATGCCACTGCAAGTGCCTCTACTTCGGCGGCCATTAAGAAAACAGCGCTGGGGGAAGGCTTTTTTTTCAGGGCCTATAATTATTTACGACTCGTGAGCCAATATGGCGCGGTGCCGTTGAAAACAAAGGTGAGCACCGGGGTAGAGCTGGAGTTTACCCGTGCCGATCCAAAAGATGTGTACGCAAAAATTATTTCAGACTTTGACAGCGCTTATAACCTGTTGTCGAATGGTACGGCCCCTGCACATATTACCAAGGATGCGGCAGCCCATTACCTGGCAAAAGCCTATCTATGCCGTTCCAGTGAGATCAACGATTCCTGGAATTCGTCTACCAAGGCGGCCGATTTAGCTGCCATCGGGCCTTTGTGCGATGCCGTGATTGCCAGCCACCCCCTGGCTGCTAATTTCGCCAGTCTATGGAGTTATACGGCCCCCGATGGCGCAAATGAAAAATTACCCGAAATTATATTATCCGCCCAGTTTACAGCAGACGCGTCCACCAATGGGTCTAATACACAACATTTGTATTATGTATCACGCTACGACGATCTGCCTTTTATGCAGCGTGATCTTACAGGTGACCGTCCGTTTAGCCGTTTGGGCACCACCTATTATATGTACAGGGTGTACGACCAGGTAAATGATTCAAGATTCTGGAAGAGTTTTAAAACAAAAGATCTGCTGAACAAGCCTTCCGGCACTTATGCAGTGGGCGATGTAGGGGCTATGTATGTAATTAACCAGCCGGGCGATGCCAGGTTTTCGTCTTACAAAGTCCTTAATACAGTGCCTTACAGTAAAACCGGCCGGCCCATTGCAAATGTATATGTGGCTTATCCCGCCGGCACTACCAATGATGGAGCATTGTTTGCCGATGTACGTTTCCCCTCTTTGAATAAATTTATTGATGCATCACGTGTGGGTGGTATGAACGATGTACGTGGCCTGCGCGACATAACACTGGCCCGTTCTGCCGAGACCTGCCTGATTGCCGCCGAGGCCAAGATACGCCTGGCAGCGTTGGGTACCGGGGCTTATACAGATGCCCTGCCTTATATCAATGCGGTAAGAACAAGAGCGCAATACCAATCGGGCGAAAACCGCGCTGCCTATACCGACGGAGGGGCCGCTCCTTCGAGCAACGGACAGGTAGCTTCACTGAATTCTTTTATGCCGGAGAATTCTTATTACGAATCAAATAACATCGCTGCAACCACGGCAGCAACCAGCCTGGCTGTTACGGGTATAACAACCCTGCCGGCAAATGATGAGTATATCATCAGTAAACTGGGGTATACTTCTACCTACGACAGAATGATGTGCTTTTTGCTGAACGAGCGCGCACGTGAATTGTGCGGAGAGTTTTTGCGCTGGGAAGATCTGTCCCGCACCAAAACACTGGTTGCCCGTGCCAAGGCCTTTAACCCGGATGCAGCCCCCAATATTAAAGACATTCATAACCTTCGGCCGATACCACAAACCTTTCTCGATGGTATACAGGCGAGTGGTGTGGCACTGACCGGTGCGCAAAAACAAGCTATGCAAAACCCGGGGTATTAAGTTTTTTCGCTGTTTAATAATTGCTAAAGGGCGGTCCATGAAAATGAGGCCGCCCTTTGATTTACGCCATGTTTTGCATTTGCTCCAAATGGTTAAGCACGATCCATGAGAATGTGAAAGTATTATTTAACAACAAAACAGATCCTTTTATTAAATGGAACCAATAATTTTACCCCCGGAATAATAATGTAAAAAAATAACAGGCTATGAAGACAATGTATACGGCTGCTGCCACAGCAAAAGGTGGCAGAAACGGACACGTGGTATCAGACAATGGCGTATTGGATTTGCAGGTCAGGATGCCCAAAGCGATGGGCGGCAGCAGCGATGATTTCACGAATCCTGAACAACTTTTTGCCGCAGGCTATTCGGCTTGTTTCGACAGCGCTTTGAATCGTATGATAAAGCTGGCCAAACTTACAACAGGAGAAACATCCGTGACCGCCAACATCTCGATCGGCCAATTAGACAATGGCGGTTTTGGCCTCGCTGCAGCGCTGGTCGTTAATATTCCTGGTATTTCGATTGAAGAAGCCAAAAACCTGGCGGATAAAGCACACCAGGTTTGCCCTTACTCAAATGCTACGAGGAACAACATCGAGGTAACCATCCAGGTGACCAACCAGTAAAAGGAAATACAGTTATTGATTGCCGTTATAAATATTTGTTGAGGCTTATTTTGCCCAATCGGGTAGTCAATAAACACGTACCTGACTGGCAATTCGAGGGCTTATACTACCTGGCAAACCAACGATTGGCCGCCAGCCGGAGGGATTGTTCATCGGGTTCGCTGCCGGCGGCCCAGGCAATGATTCCATCGGGACGTACCAGTAAAGCGCTTACATCTAATTGTTCTTTGGCCCGGCCCGAAACATATTGAATGCTGCCATTATAGGCATCCGACAGATTTTTCAGTGCGGGGTTCGTCTCAAAATCAAGCAGGATGCCCTGGCCACTGTGCAGGTGCTCGCCGATGGTACTGCCATCTTCAAGCGCAAAGTTAGGAACGCTATAGCCTGCCAGCGGGTGCAGGTTCCCGAAGTTGTAATGGGTGTAAACACCCCATACGCGTGCTGCAAAATAAGTGGCGCCATCCTGGGTATCCAGCAGGTCGCGGATAATGGCATTGAGTGCACGGGCTGCCGGGCCTGGTTTCATGATGGCCACCTGCGCGCGCGACCAATCCAGCACCTGGGCACCTACCGGGTGCCGTTCGCTGTAATAACTATCAAGCAGACCTTCTGGTGCTTTGTTGTGGATGGTTGCAGCAAGCTTCCAGCCCAGGTTCATAGCATCACCCAGTCCGAGGTTAAGCCCCTGGCCACCCAGTGGTGCATGAATATGCGCAGCATCGCCGGCTAATAAGATCCTTCCGTTGCGGTAGCTGGTGGCCTGTCTTGCGCGATCTGTCCAGGTGGTCGCAATATGCAGGGCGCTGATGGTTACATCGGTATTTGAAATGCGGCGCAGCACGGTCTGCACCTGGTCGAGCGTGATGGGTTTTTCTGAATGATGAAATGCACCGCCATCAAAATCCTGCATCATCAGGTAACCTGGTTGCGACTGCAGGTACATGCCGGTGGCTGTCAGGTTCCGGCCGGGTGTAAGTTTCTCCGGGTCTGCAATATCAAGGCGGGTAGAATAACCGGTAAATTCAGGCTCCGTACCAGCGAATTCAAAGCCTGCGGATTTGCGAACAAGGCTGCGGCTTCCATCGCAACCCACCAGCCATTTACCAGTAAAAGACTGGTCGCCTGATTGAACCGTTACGCCCTCTTCATGTTGCTGAAACCCGGTAAGGGACAGTCCGCGCCGTATGTCTGCACCCAGCGCTGCTGCACGGCGGGTTAGTACGGTTTCAAGCTCCTGCATTTCGGTAATCAAACTGGTTTCAGTTGCAGTTGACAGGCGATGCTTCCATTGGGTGGTATCGATATTGCCCGCATAAAAAGGGATGCCGGCGAAATGCCCCACCTGCCGGCGTGATCCCTCCCCGGCATTTTGATGCGGGTTCTTCAGGCGCTTATGTATTTCCAGTTCACCTAACAAGCCACGGCGGTACAATGCTTCGATCGAGGGAGCAGAGAGCCCCCGTATGCCAAAAGGAAGTTGCTTCAGCGGTGATTGCGGATCCATTACTTTTTCCAGTACCAGCACTGAACAATTGGCCAGGGCCAGTTCGCAGGCGAGAAAAAGACCTACCGGGCCGGCGCCGGAAATAATTACATCGTAATCGGTATCTTTTTGTGCGGATGGTATACGCTCAACGGTTGCTTTCATATCGAATGATTGAAACACAAAAGTAGACCAGCCGTCTTTTTCAGGCTTGTATAAACGCGACAAAATCTTTGCTGACAGCCTGTTTTCTTTTTTTTGCTTTTCGTGCAAATGCTGCCGGCGTAGTACCGCTGTAGCGTTTGAACTCCCTGCTGAGGTGAGATTGATCGGCATAGCCCTGCGCATGGGCCAGGCCGGCAAGGCTGACGTCGGGGTTGAGCCATAGTTGGTTTCGTACCTGCTCAAAACGCATCAGGGCTGACACGTCTTTAACCGTATAACCGGACGATTGCTTGAACTTTCTTTCCAGGGTGCGGACCGTTGCATGCGCTGCCTCGGCCACTTTGCTTACCGGCAACCTGCCATTGGCGCGCCCCATGGCAACACCCGCTTTGAACAGCATGCTGTCAAGCGCGATCCGCGATCTTGTAGCAAGAAAATATTGTTGTACCTGCTCAATTGCTTCTGCTACCTGGCCAGCGTCTATGCATGCCTGCAATACGGATTGAAGCCGGGCAATGGGATGCTCGAATATGCGTACGCCGTCTTTACCGGCGGGCAGGCCGAGCAGGTCGAATACCGTCCATGGAAAACACCTGGTGCCGATAATTTCTAAGCGATTTTTTGCGTAAAAAACAGCCGGCTGGTTGAGCAACCCCATCATAAACGGAGATGGCAAAGGCTGCAGGCTGCCGTTAGCAGCAATGCTGCTGATGTCTCCGAAATGAAAAATAATTTCAGCATAGCCATCCGGTACTACCTCAAAGCTGGCGCCCTCCTCCCCGGAATCTCTCCTGTTGTACCAAAAGCATTTGATGGTATCCTGCAGCGCTTCGGGGGATGCAAATTCCTGGTGATGCATAATGGAAGGTAGGCAATTTGACGCGCATAAAGAATGCTATCGTCTTTCATCAAAAGAATTTCATCTGTAAATGCCACTGGCAGGCGCCGGGGCGTACCAATGATTATTATAACAGATCAGTAAATTTTACAAATTCATTTACGATGGCATACAGCGCTATCCCCACCACATTTCTTGCGCCAATTTTTTCCATTAAATGCTCCCGGTAATGTTCTACTGTTTTGCTCGACAGGCTCATTTCGCCTGCTATCTCTTTTGTGCTGTACTGTTTGCAGATAAGTTGCATTACCTTTTTCTCCTGCGTGCCAAAAGAAAGGGCTGTTTGCTTGCTTTTCCTTTGATTGCTGTTAAGTAAAACGCCATATACCTTTTCTGAAATGGTTGAACAATAATAATGTTTGTGCTCACTTACTGTTCTGATGGCTTCAATTATTTCTGTAAAAGAACTGGTCTTGACCAGGTAGCCGGTTGCGCCCGCCTGTAGCATGGAAACAACATGCTCTTTGTCTGAAAACATGGAAAATGCTAAAACAGCGGTGGAGGGATATTTCTGTTTAATAAACTTGCACGCTTCAATTCCATTAAGCAAGGGCATTTGGATATCGGTAATGACTACCCGGGGTTGATGGGTATCAACGGCATTTATCAGTTCAGTTCCATTTGACGCTTCTGCGACAAAATTAATTTCGGCAGGGAATTCTTTTTCAAGGATGTTTCTAAAACCAGATCGCAGGATGGCGTGATCGTCCGCAAGAACAATGGTAATTGCCGGGTTTTTATTCATAGAAAGGCTCATGTTATAAAGCCTAAGATAAGGGATTTCTTCTTTTGATTTTTATAAATACGAAATAATTTAAACAGATTTGTTATTATAAAATTAAAGTAGACGATCTCTACGTCAATACCGGTGTGGTC